>CAZDVF010000001.1:0-31184 GCA_964508725.1 uncultured bacterium
TCTCTCCGGTCAGGCTGTGATCGACGTCCTCTCAAAGGAAGCCAAGCGGCGGAATGAGGCTGTCGAGATGTACGAGAAGGGCGGAAGACCAGAACTTGCGGAAAAGGAGAGACAGGAACATAAAATCATCAGCTCTTATCTTCCCAAACAGTTGTCTTCGGAAGAGCTGGATTGCGTCGTGGCAGAAGCCATCGCACAAACGGGCGCAGAAGGCATGAGGAGCATGGGTCAGGTGATGGGTGTGGTGATGTCGCAGATTAAGGGCCGAGCCGAGGGGGCTCTGGTTCAAGAGATGGTGAAAAATAAACTCAGTTGATCCCGTTGCTATCTCCTAGATCTTTTGACAGCCCGTTTGTTTAATGCAAGCGGGCTGTTTCAATTATGGTGCTCAAAGACTGAATGTGAGTTTGTATAATTATATGTTCTGATCGGTCATCTGATTCCCGATGGATACTGAGACATCTATAAAAAGGTGCTGCCTGTCACAGCTTGACTTTTATCTGCGGACGCTGTACATTGGTGCATCCACGTTCATAGACCCAGGATAGAACATGAACAGTTTTGATGTGGCGATTGTGGTCATTCTGTCGATTTTCTGCATCAAAGGATTTTTCCGGGGTATCATCGTCGAAGTCATGACTCTGGCCGGACTTCTTATCGCCTATGTGGTGGCCATTCGCGAGATGAGCCGACTTTCAGACCTTATTGGACGGGCAATCCATCTTTCACCTGTGATATCCACCGTACTGAGTTTTACTCTTATTTTCGTGCTGGTCTTTCTTCTCATTCGCTGGATGGCCAGCGCGTTACGACGCTTCTTTCAGTGGAGTTTCATGGGCTGGCTGGACAGGGCAGGCGGTGTGGCGGCCGGCGCTTTCAAAGGGGCTTTCATTGCCAGCCTGCTGGCTTTGGCTGTGTCTCTTGTTCCGTTTGGCGAAGAGGTGCGAAGCGAGCAGGAGACGTCCTTTTTTTTCAAGCCTGTCCGATCGGTTGCACCGGCAGTGTTTAACCTCATCAGGAAAACATTCCCCAAAACCAAGGATTTTATCGCGGAAGTCCGCGAGGGCGCATCCGAATCGTCCCGCCAGCTTATAGACAGCATGTACTCCAAACAGATAGAGACTCTTCAGAAGGAGTTGGAGGAGCGTGTCGGAACAAAGTAAAGATCCGGCGGCAGCGCTCCTTGAGCTGGATGTCGTCCTGGCCCACGTTGCCGATCTGGCCCTCTCTCCCACGGGCCGGATGGCTGTCAAGCGTCTTCCTTTTATCACACAGTCCGACGATCTTAAACAGGAAATTACCCGCGTCACTGAAGCGCGGGATCTGCTCCGTTTTGACGATCCCTTCCCCTTGCAGCATTTTCCTGATTTGCAGCCTGTGCTCAAACGGGCGGCTGTGTCCGGCACGTTTCTTGAGCCGCAGGATTTGTTGACACTCGGCCGTTTTTTGGCCATGTGCCGGCGCATAAAGACGTACCTGTCCAGTCGGGAAAATAAGGCGCCGTCTCTTCTTTCCACAATCCGGCATATCATACCTCTCCCTGAACTCGAAAAGGAGATTGATCGGATCATCGATCCCGGCGGTGAAGTGAAGGACAAAGCATCGCCGGAGTTATCACAAATTCGTCGTGAATTGGCGAGGCAATCCAACAGGATTCAGAAACAGCTTGAAACAATCCTCCGCAACATGACAGCCAAGGGGTACGTCCAGGAAGAGGCTCTTGTGCTTCGTGAGGGTCGCCTGGTTATCCCCATGAAAGAGGGGCATCGCGGCAGACTCAAAGGCGTTGTGGTGGATCAGTCTGCCAGCGGCGCGACCCTGTTTGTGGAGCCCCTGGAAGTGTTTGAGATCAACAATGTTGTGCGGCGTCTCCGGCGTCAGGAGAAGCAGGAGATCGAAAAGATCCTCACGGTTCTGACTGATGAGGTCCGGCGGCACCGGCTGGGGATTGAAGCGCAGCTGGATGCGGCTACCCGACTGGACGCTATCATGGCCAGGGCGTCCTTTTCCCTCCAGATCGACGGGAATCCCGCCCGCACTGACGAAGAGAGGATTCTCAACCTCCGAAACGCCCGGCATCCTCTTCTGATCCTCAAAAAAGGAGAGGACGCTGTGGTTCCTCTCGATCTGAAAATAGATCAAGACTTGAAGACTGTGGTCATAACCGGCCCCAATGCTGGCGGTAAAACTGTGACACTGAAGACTGTCGGACTGTTGGTGCTGATGCATCAGCACGGCATGCACATCCCGGCGGCTGAAGAGAGCAGCCTGCCGCTCTTCTCGCGCGTTTTCGCCGATATCGGCGACCGTCAGTCCATCGAACAAGATCTTTCCACTTTCTCATCCCACGTCGCGTCGATCCACATGATTCTGTCTCACGCCGATGACCAAAGCCTGGTGCTGATTGACGAAATCGGCTCGGCCACTGATCCGGCAGAAGGATCTGCTCTGGCTGAGACAGTGCTCCGCCGTCTGACCCGGTCCGGCTGCCTCACTGTGGCCACGACGCATATGGGCGCACTCAAGGTATTCGCCCATGATGAGCCGGGCGTAGAGAACGGGTCCATGATCTTCGACCAGGAGAAGCTGACACCCACCTACCGTTTCCAGATGGGGATACCCGGGTCCTCGTACGCTTTCGAGATCGCCCAGCGTTTGGGTCTCGATCCGGCCGTGGTGCAGGATGCCAGATCGCTGGTTGGAGAGGAGCGCGGCAAGCTGGACAGTCTGATCCTCCAGCTCGAACAGGATCTTGCCAGGTCACACAAGCTGGCTGAAGCTGCAGATATCGAGAAATCCCGACTTTCCGGACTGGTCGAACTGTACCAGAGCAGCATCGACCGCATCCGCGACGAGGGTGAGTTACGCATCCAGTCGCTGACCGAAGAAGCCGAGGATCTGTTTCGGCAGGCCAATGCGGAAATTGAGAATGTGGTGCGCGAGATCCGCGAGAGCCAGGCCGATCAAGCGGTTGTCCGGCAGGTCAAAGAACGCATCCAAACGCAAAGAAAGCGTGCCCGCAACCTGACGAAGAAATCCCCCCAAAGCAAGACAGCCGATCTTCATCCCGGCGACTGGGTGTGCTGGCCAGGGCATGAAGGGCAGGGGCAGGTCCTCTCTGAGCCGGACAAGGACCGGCGTGTCCTTGTCCGGTGGAATGAGTTCAAGCTCAAACTTCCCACCAGTGAACTCGAAGCAGGGCAGGCGCCGGCTAAACCGCCGTCCAAATCAGGCCTCTCGCGTTACACGGCGACACCGAATGTGCGGGACGAAATCGATCTGCGCGGCCTCACAGCCCATGAGGCTATTGAGGCTGTTGACCGCTATCTGGGAGACGCCTCCCGTGCAGGACTCTCCACTGTACGGATCATCCACGGCAAGGGGACCGGCGTACTCCGACGGGAAGTCAGCGCGTATCTGCAGGGGCATCCTCTGGCCAAAACACAACGTCTGGGCAACTGGAATGAAGGCGATACGGGTGTGACTGTTGTGGAGCTGGCATGAAGATTCCAGACGAAACAATCCAGGACATTCGGGATGCCGCCGACATTGTGGACATTGTGTCGCAGCATGTGACACTCCGGAAACGGGGCAAGGCATACATGGGTCTTTGTCCCTTTCACACTGAAAAAACGCCGTCCTTTTCTGTTGATCCAGACAAGGGCTTTTATCACTGTTTTGGATGCGGCGCCGGGGGTAATGTCTTCACGTTTGTCATGAAGATGGAAGGCGTTACTTTTGTCGAGGCCGTGCGCAGTCTGGCCGAAAAGACAGGCATCCCCTTGCCTGCTCTCGGTGAAAGCAATGACCAGACACGCGAGACAGAGCGGCTCTACAGGGCCAATCAGTTCGCCGCGTCGTTTTTTCAGCGCAGCCTCCACAAGACCGAGAATGGCAGGAAAGCGCTGGGCTATCTTGAGAAACGGGGATTTTCAATCGAAACGATCAAAGCGTTTCAGATCGGATTTGCGCCCGACAGGTGGGACGGACTGATGCATGCGGCGGCTCGCGAGCATCTCCAGGTATCTGATCTTGAACGGGCGGGCCTGGTTGTTCCGAGAAAAGATGGCAGCGGATTCTACGATCGATTCCGTGGTCGTCTCATGTTCCCCATCCACGCACCTTCAGGGCGTGTCGTCGGATTCGGCGGCCGCATTCTCAAAAAGGATGAGAAGGGGCCAAAATATATCAATTCGCCTGAGACGCCTGTTTACCGTAAAAGCAAGATCCTCTACGGACTCCACCAGTCCAAAGCCGGCATTCGCCGGGAAGACCAGGTCCTGCTTGTGGAGGGATATACAGATGTCATGCGTCTTCAGCAGAATGGATTTGACTACGCTGTGGCCTCGTCCGGTACGGCGCTCACCGATGATCAGGCCAGGCTCATGATGCGGTACACCCAAAATGCCGTGCTGGTTTACGACGGCGATTCAGCGGGATTCACCGCCGCACTGCGCGGAACAGATATCCTTATCGCCGCGGGTCTTAAAGTGATTGTTGCGCCCCTGCCCAGCGGATCGGATCCGGACACGTATCTGCGTGAGCAGGGTCCCGATCAATTTTCAGAGCATCTCCGTTCGGCTCAGACGGTCATCGATTTTCGACTTGACCGGTTGCATCATGCGGGGAAACTGGAAACGCCGTCTCATAAAGCAGCAGCAGCGCGCCGTATTCTGGAGACCATTGCAGCCATTCGGGATCCGGTCGAACGCAATCTCATGGTCAAGGACATCTCCGAGAAACTGGGCATTGACGAAGCGGTTCTGGTCCTGCAACTTCGCCAGTCCGGCCAGACGCATCACTCAGGTCAGCCGTCTTCCGAGCAGCCACATCTTTCTGCGCGTCAGAGCGCTGAACAAGGTCTGGTGATGCTTCTTCTCGAAGATGCGTCCCGCTGGGCGAAGAAGGTTTTTCAGTTCATCCAGCCGCAAGCATTCACAAATCGTGAAGCCCGCCTTGTGGCCGAAGGAATCTACGACGGATTTCTTCAAAACGCAGCACCCGACGCAGATACTCTGATGAATCGATTGTCCAGCGATCCGTTAGCTCTTCAATATCTTTCCGATATTCTGTCGCGATCCCTGGATGATGAAACAGACCGTGTCCGGTTTGGCGTTGACTGTCTCTGGCAGATTTGTGAAATGAACGTCCGGGATCAAATCGCAGAGATCAGTCAGAGAATTCGTTCAGCGGAAAAAGCAGGATCCGGTGATCTCAAGCTGAAAAAACAGTACATAGCCTTGCGGCAGGACTTGAAGAATAAGCGGCAAGCTATTAACGAGGCCTGGGAAAAAGATGTTGAAATTTAAGTAAAAAATAGTTATACTGTTACAGGGCCCATAGCTCAGTTGGTTAGAGCGGCGGACTCATAATCCGTTGGCCGGAGGTTCGAGTCCTCCTGGGCCCACGTTGATGATAGAGAAAAGGATACAGAGAGTTTGACAAAATGCATTAGATGGGTGAAAGGATACGGGAACCTTTCGTCGGATTTTAAAACGCACAATTTCGCACCGTAACTGTGACGAATGCACCTCAAAGGGGTGCACTTTTTTGTATCGGAGGAGATCAGTATCGTAGTCGGAGGAGGATTCGTTGCATAAAATGCTCGATTATTTGTATGAACTGCAACAGCTCGATACGCAACTGGGGCAACTGGAGAGTTTGAGAGGGGATCTTCCAGGGCAGGTCAATCGGTTGAAGGGGGAGTATCGTACAGCAGAAAGCACTTTGAATGAGTACAGTGAAAAACTTGAAGCGTTGATCGTAGAGCGTGGACTGATCGATGTGGAGATATCAGATCTTGAAGCGAAACAGAAGAAATATCAAGAGCAGCTTTTCAATGTGAAGAACAACAAGGAATATGACGCTGTAACCCACGAGATCGAGAACGTCAAACAAAACATTGGCCTGAAAGAGAGCCGGGTGATCGAATTGATCGATCTAGTAGAAGAGACCAAGAATGCAATCGAGGCACAGAAAATACATGTTGCCGAAATGAAAACACGGCTCAACGAAAAACAGGAGGAACTTCAAAAACGGATGGCCAGCACTGAGAAGGAAGAAGCCGCTCTTCAGGATCGGCGGGGTAAAGTGCTGCGTCATCTGGAAGACCGGGTTGTGTCCATGTATGAGCGGATTCGTAAGGCCAAGAATGGACTGGCGGTTGTGCCTGTGGCTCGCGGCGCTTGCGGGGGATGTTACAAGTCACTTCCACCCCAGCGCATTCTGGAAATTCGTCAGAAAGATCGTCTCTTTCTTTGTGAAGTCTGCGGGCGGATGCTGGTCTGGGACGAAGCAGCATCACAAGGCGGATCGTGAACCTGATTGCCTACATTGACGGAGCTTCGCTCGGGAATCCCGGTGAAGCGGGATTCGGTGTTGTTGTGAAAGACACGTCGGGAGTGATTTTACATCAAAGGGGAGGGTACATCGGACAAGCCACCAACAATGTCGCTGAATACCGGGGTCTGTTGGCTTGCCTCGAGACAGTCCGGCAATTTAATGTCGAAACCCTGACAATCTATTCTGACAGTCAACTCATGGTCAATCAGGTGAATGGCATTTACAGAGTGAAGAACCCAGGATTGAAAGATCTCCACTCTCAGGTCCTTGAAGCGCTCCACGCGAGTGAATACCATTTCAGCATCCATCATGTTCCAAGAGAGCAGAACAAGGAGGCTGATCAAATGGCGAGCCGGGCAGCTCGAATCCGTTCGGATGTCATCGTATGAATCCGCCTGAGAAAAACGTGCTCATACCGACTATTCCGGTTCTCCTGCAACACATTGACCGTCCCTGTTTCAAGCGGACAGGGCGCTGTACTTCGGTGTGATGACGGCCTGATCGATTCACATAGATGGTTTTATAATATCATGTTGGATATCTGTTCTCCCGAGCGGAACGGGTGATCGCTCCGACTGGTCTTGAGACCGGCTGGAGAGGAAAGTCCGAACTCCACAGGGCGGAGTGCTCCAGAAACCGGAGGCGTTCCGATGCCGATGCATCGGCATCGGAACGACGGAAAGTGCCACAGAAAACAGACCGCTTAATCCCGAAGAATCGGGATGATAGCAAGGGTGAAAAGGTGAGGTAAGAGCTCACCGACCCGGCGGCGACGACGGGTGCAAGGCAAGCCCCACTCGGAGCAAGGCCAAATAAGTGAGGAGTCCGGTTCTCCCCTGGGTGAGCCGGTGCGAAGCGGCCCGTTTCGTTTGACTCACGGGTAGGCTGCACGAGCCCGATGGCAACACCGGGCCCAGATAAATGATCGCCGTCCTGTTCCGGCCAATCGGATCAGGAACACAGAATTCGGCTTACAGTTCCGCTCGGGAGGCCGGTTCAAATGGAGGACTTCTTTTGCAGTGGGTTCTTGCGGAGCAACCAGATCGGGATGCCCTTGAGGCGCTGACTGAAACGCTCCGCGTTCCAAAAGTCTTTGCCGGGATTTTGTTAGCCCGCGGCGTCCATTCGCTTGATGAGGCGAAATCGTTCTTCAAGCCGGACTGGGATGACCTGTATGATCCCTTCCTCATGAAAGATATGGACAAGGCCGTCGATCGGATCACACTGGCGCTGGATCGGAAGGAACGTATCTTTATCTTCGGTGATTATGATGTGGACGGCATTACATCTGTCAGCCTGCTTTATCTCTTTTTAACCCAACTGGGCTTGGAGGTTTTTTTCTATATTCCCGATCGGCTCAGAGAGGGGTACGGTCTCTCGGCCGCCGGCGTCCAGGATGCAGTCAATGTCGGCGCAACGCTGATGCTGACTGTTGACTGCGGTATCACCGGACAGGAAGAAATCGCCCTGGCCAGACAGCACGGCATCGATGTGATTGTGAGTGATCATCACGAGCCCGGACCCGAGTTACCGGATGCTGTAGCGATTCTCGATCCCAAGCGCAAAGACTGTGCGTATCCGTTCAAAGAATTGGCTGGCGTGGGCGTGGCGTTTAAATTATGCCAGGCTGTCGCCCAGCAGCTCAAGCTGGATGACTGGTCAGTACGGCAGTATGTTGATCTTGTGGCGCTGGGCAGCGCGGCCGATATCGTACCGCTGGTGGATGAAAACCGGCTTCTGGTCAAGAAGGGTCTGGAAGAGATCAACAGTTTCAAACGCGTTGGGATTCGTGCTTTGATTGAAAGCTCCGGACAGTCGGGCAAAAAAATCGGGACGGGACAGATTGTCTTTATTCTTGCGCCGCGCATCAATGCGGTGGGCCGCATGGGAAATGCTGAACGCGCGGTCAGACTCCTGATTACTGAATCAGAGCAGCAGGCAAAAAATATCGCAGGTATCCTGGAATCGGAAAACCGTAACCGAAAGACCATCGACGAAGAGACGTTCCAGGAAGCGTTGAAGGTCATTGAGGCTGAATATGATGTCGATACACATCGGGCTGTCGTACTTGCGCAGGAAGGATGGCATGCCGGCGTCATCGGCATTGTGGCATCCCGCATCGCTGAACAGATCCATCGTCCCACTGTGATGATTGCTGTTGAAGATGGCATCGGGAAAGGATCGGCCAGAAGCGTCGCCAATTTTGATATTTTTTCTGCTCTCAAACAATGTGAACACCATCTGCTTGGATTTGGCGGACATCGTTACGCCGCCGGGCTATCCATCGCCCTTGAGAATCTGGATGCCTTCAGACAAGAGTTTCAGACAGTGGCAGCGGGAATCATAGAGGAGGAAGATCTGGAGAAAAAACTCTGGATTGATGCTGAACTGAATTTGACAGACATTAATGATAAATTCATTCGTATTCTTAACTATTTTTCTCCGTTTGGTCCCCGGAATATGCGGCCGGTTTTTGTTTCGCACGACCTTCAGGTGGTCGGATCTCACCGGATCGTCGGACGGAATCATCTCAAGTTCAAGGTCCGGCAGCAGCGCGGACAGATTTTTGACGCCATTGGTTTTAATTTGGGTGACCTGGCCTATCGGTTGGCACCGGGAGAGACAAACCTGGATCTGGCCTACGTGATTGAAGAAAACTACTGGAACGGACAGACAAAAATCCAGCTTCGTGTGAAAGATCTCAGGTAATAATCAGACTATTTGGTCCCGATGTCTTAGATCCCGCCTGAGGTTTTCAATATTTCTTTCAGATGTTCTGAGAAGGAGCCCTTCCAGTCAATGAAAGCGGAAAGGATGACGAAACGACGCAAGGCAAGAGAACTGGCCCTGCAGGTGCTGTACGGTTTTGAAGTGTCCGGGAATGCCGTGGATGTCGTGTGTGATGAGATCGCGAGCCGAACCGATGATGAACAGATTGCCGGATTCGCGTCCGAGTTGTTTCATAAAAGTATTCGGCACAAAGAATCTTTGGACGCCCATGTGGCGTCTGTTGTCGAAAACTGGGATTTTGGCCGCATTGCCATGATTGATCGTCTGATTCTCCGTTTGGCCCTCTGTGAATTGCTGCATTTCGATGAAATCCCACCCAAGGTCACGATTAACGAAGCGATTGATTTGGCAAAAAAATTCAGTACTGCCCAGAGCGGGCGTTTTGTCAACGGCATTCTCGATTCGCTGTTTCGCAAGCTTTTATCCGAGAATAAAATAGTTAAAAAGGGCCGCGGCCTTGTCAATACGTCCATGCTGCCATGATGCATCCATCTTGCTTTCGAACCGATTAACCTGATGTCCAGGTATCAAGTGCATGCTGTGGTGAATTAAAAAATAAGGGATTTCAGAGATTGCCTACCCTTCGGAACTTCTGATTCGGGAGCTCGTTAAAGAAGCACAACCGATGGAAAAAGTAATAAAATCTGATTCAGAATGGAAGCACATCCTCACCCAGGAAGCCTATCGCGTCACGCGCCATAAGGGGACGGAGCCTCCTTTCAGCGGGCAATGCGTCCTTTACCACACAGAAGGAACGTATGTCTGTATCTGCTGCGGTGCTTCCCTGTTTCGGTCCGAAGCGAAATTCGATTCCGGATCGGGTTGGCCGAGTTTCACGGAGCCGGCCAGCCCAGAATCCATCCGGTCACAAGAAGATGAAAGTCATGGCATGCGCCGGACAGAAGTCCTCTGCGCTGTGTGCGATGCCCATCTGGGTCATGTGTTTGATGATGGACCGTCTCCGACACGAAAGCGATACTGTATCAACTCGGCGGCGTTGGGGTTTGAAGGAAATCCCTCAGATCAGATTACAAAATAATTGTAAACAATCCATGCCTTCATTCCAGATGAAACAGTGTAAACATCACCAGCGGAGCACAATCCATGATCAGTAAATTTGTCGAGAAAATTTTCGGCAGCAAACATGACCGCGATGTCAAACGGCTTGAACCGATGGTTGTTGAAATCAATCAGATTTTCGACACATTGTCCGATCTCTCTGATGACGAACTCAAGGCAAAAACCGAGACGTTCCGTTCCATCATTCTCGAACGGGCGGGGCCCATCCGAGAAGAGATCGCCGCTTTGCGCGACAAGCTGCATTCTGTAGGCTCTGACGAAGCCCTCGATTTTGAGTCCATCCGCCACCAGATCGAAGAGCTTGAGAAGAAAGAGGACGAAGCGACCGAGGCCGTGCTCCTGGAAATCTTACCCGAGGCTTTTGCCGTAGTCAAAGAGACATGCCGACGTCTTGTCGGCAAATCGTGGAAGGTTGTTGACCAGGAGATGGTGTGGGACATGGTCCCTTTCGACATGCAGCTTTTGGGCGGCATTGTTCTGCACGAGGGCAAGATCGCTGAAATGGCCACGGGCGAGGGCAAGACGCTGGTGGCTACCATGCCCCTCTACCTCAATGCCCTTGTGGGCAAGGGATCCCATCTGGTCACGGTCAACGATTATCTGGCGCGACGCGACTGCGAATGGATGGGTGAGATTTACAAGTTTCTCGGACTCACTGTTGCTTACATTACAAATGACATGGATCCCAGTGTCAGAAAGCAAGCGTACCAGGCTGACATTACCTACGGCACCAACAATGAGTTCGGATTCGATTATCTGCGTGACAATATGGCTATATCCCTCGAGGGTGTCGTCCAGATGGGACATCATTACGCCATCATCGACGAGGTCGATTCAGTGCTCGTTGACGAAGCGCGGACGCCGCTCATCATCTCGGGACCTGTGGGCGAGTCGAAGAATCAGTTCGCTGAAGTCAAGCCGCAGGTTGAACAATTGGTTCGAAGCCAATCCCTTCTGGTCAACCGACTGGTGGCGGAAGGGGAAGAGCTTCTCAAGGATGAGGATAAAGAGTACGAAGCCGGCATCAAACTTCTTCAAGTTCAGCGGGGGACACCCAAGAACAAGCGTCTCCTTAAGATTATCCGCGAGCCGGGTGTGCAAAAACTGATTCGCCGGGTCGAGTCGGATTACATGCGCGACAAGCGTCTGAACGAGCTGGATCAAGTCCTCTTCTACGTCATCGAAGAGAAAGCCCATACTATTGACCTGACAGAAAAGGGCCGGGAGGCTCTGGCTCCAAACAATCCTGATATGTTCATCCTTCCCGATCTGGCCACGACATTGTCCGAACTCGAAGGCAACGAAGATCTGGATCTTTTGTCCCGCGAACGCAGGAAAGAAGAGCTGCAGAGCGACTATGCTGAAAAGAGCGAACGGCTGCACAACATCAGCCAACTTCTTCGCGCCTATTCCCTTTTTGAGAAAGACGTGGAATACGTGGTCACCGAAGACGGCAAGGTCATGATCGTGGATGAATTTACCGGCCGGCTCATGCCAGGCCGGCGGTATTCAGATGGTCTGCACCAGGCGCTGGAGGCAAAAGAGAACGTCCGGATCGAGCGGGAGACCCAGACGCTGGCCACAATCACATTGCAAAACTTTTTCCGCCTTTACACCAAACTGGCCGGAATGACGGGAACAGCTGAAACGGAAGCCGGGGAATTTTGGGAGATCTACAAGCTGGATGTGGTGGTCATCCCCACAAACGAGCCGGTGCGCCGGTCCGATCAGAACGACGTGGTTTACCGCACCAAACGCGAGAAGTACAACGCCATCATCGACGAGGTGGAAGCCCTTCACGAAGCCGGACTACCCGTACTCGTGGGCACTGTGACCGTCGAAGTGTCCGAGACTCTCTCGCGGATGCTCAGACGCCGGAACATCCGGCATTCCGTTCTCAACGCCAAATACCATCAGAAAGAAGCCGAGATTGTTTCCCGCGCCGGAGAGCCTGGCATGGTGACCATCGCTACCAACATGGCAGGCCGTGGAACAGACATCAAGCTGGGCGCCGGTGTCATTCGGTACGACGATGACGCACTCGATAAGCTGGTCAAGCATATTGAGAGTCTGCGTGGACGGTGTGTGGTGATTCACGAGTTGACCCGGGACGTCATTACCCGCGTTGTAAAAAAATGTGAGGAGCGGCAGCTCTCCTGCCGTGTTGTCGCAACACTTGAAGAAAAGAATGTCCTCCTCTCAAACGAGGGATCCAGCGCAGAAAACGGATACTATTTTATCCCCAAAAAGTTGGGAGCGTCTACAGACGCCCGTTCCGGCTCCCCGGATCTCGTGCACATCAAGGCACGCGATTACGCATTGGGCGGACTTTGCATCATCGGAACCGAGCGGCATGAAGCCCGGCGCATCGACCGGCAACTACGGGGACGCAGCGGCCGGCAGGGCGATCCCGGATTTTCCCGATTCTATCTTTCGCTGGAAGACGACCTCATGCGGCTCTTCGGGTCCGAGCGCATCGCCGGCGTGATGGACCGTATGGGACTGGAAGAGGGCGAAGTCATCACCCACGGCATGATCACCAAATCCATCGAAAGGGCGCAGAAACGGGTGGAGATGCGCAATTTTGACATCCGCAAGCATCTTCTTGAATATGATGATGTGATGACCAAGCAGCGGGAGGTTGTTTATAACCGCCGCCGTCGCGCGTTGGAGGGTGAAAATCTGCACGATGACATCCTTGAGATGATCGAAGATTTTGTAGATGATACTGTTGATCAGTACCTGACCTCCAGAGAATATGGTGAGGGCTGGGATCTGGAAGGCCTCAGTGACGCCATGCTCAAGGCCATGCTGTTGCCGGTTGCCGTCCCGGACGATGAGCTGGAAATCCTGGATGCCAGCGATTTGTCCGATCGCATCAAGAAAGAAGCGCAAGCCGCGTATGAACGGAAACGGCAAGCCCTGGGCAACGATTTGATGGGCCAGCTCGAACGATTCGCAACCCTGAAAAGTATTGACGAACGGTGGAAGGAACACCTCTACGAGATGGACCAGCTGAAAGAGGGCATCGGCCTCAGGGCCTATGGTCAGAAGGATCCCCTTCTCGAATACAAGCAGGAAGGATTCCGAACCTTTGCTGAAATGCTGGGCCGCATCAACGAGGATGTGCTTGAAATCGTGTTCAAGGCCCAAATCCAGGTCGATCGCGGACGAGACGCATGGGAGTCGCAGCGTCGTCAACCGTCTGAGATGGCCACGGTCCACAAGAACGCAGTGGGCATGGGTTTTGCAGGTCAACCAAGCCAATCCCAAGGAGATGAGGCAAGACCTCCCAGAGTGGGCAAGCCACAACCTGTCCATGTCGAAAAGCGGGTGGGAAGAAATGAGCCATGTCCCTGCGGAAGCGGTAAAAAATACAAACACTGTTGCGGAAAATAGTCACCTACTACACAGACCGGAGATTGTGAATGCCCAAATCGCTTGTCATTGTTGAGTCAGATGCCAAATCGAAAACCATCAACCGCTTTTTAGGAAAAGACTTCGTTGTTCGCGCTTCAATTGGTCATGTGAAAAACCTGCCAAAAAACAGACTGGGCGTGGATATCGAGAACGGATTCGAACCCGAGTATATCACCATCAGGGGCCGGGGGAAAGTGCTCCGTGAACTGAAACGGCTGGCTGCAACGGCTGATACAGTCTATCTGGCCACAGACCCTGATCGTGAGGGAGAAGCCATTGCAGCGCACCTGGCCACTGAGATTGGCCGTATTAACGGGACGATACGCCGGGTTCTCTTTTTTGAAATCACCGAGCAAGCCATTCGTGACGCCGTAAAGAACGCTCTGGAGATTGACACGGACAAGGTGGAGGCCCAGAAAGCCCGCCGTGTCATGGACCGGCTTGTGGGATATCAGGTCAGCCCTTTTCTCTGGAAGACAGTCTACCGCGGTTTGTCAGCCGGACGCGTTCAATCGGTGGCGCTGCGTCTGGTATGTGAACGCGAGCAGGAGATCTCCGGTTTTACGCCTCGGGAGTACTGGAGCATCGAAGCCGATTTTGGGACATCCCAAGGTGAGACACTCCACTCCAAACTTTTCAAGATCGGGGGAAAAGACGTTGAGATCCCCAATGAGGATGCGGTTCAACGACACGTCCATTTTCTTCGGAGCGCATCCTATGCCATTTCAGATATCAAAACCAAGGATGTCGAACGCCGTCCCCAACCGCCTTACATCACCAGCACCATGCAGCAGGACGCTGCGCGCCGTCTCAATATGACAACGAAACAGATCATGGCCGTGGCCCAGCAGCTCTATGAAGGTGTTGATTTGCCTGAGGGCAGGGTTGGATTGATCACCTATATGCGAACGGATGCCACGCGCCTGGCGAAAAGCGCAGTCGAAGGTACCCGACAATTTATTGCCGAGAATTACGGCCTGGAGTATGTGCCCAGTAAGCCTGCAATCTACAGAAGTAAGAAGTCCGCCCAGGGCGCCCATGAGGCCATCCGGCCAACAGCGGTCAGTCGCACACCCAAGGCCCTGTCATCGTACCTTACGCCGAGCCAGCGGAAACTGTATGAATTGATTTGGAACCGATACGTCGCCTGCCAGATGAAGCCGGCGCGGCTCAAGCAGACGGTCATCGATATCACGGCCGGGGACTATCAGTTCCGCACAACCGGATCGATTGTCACCTTCCGCGGCTTCATGCAGGTCTACGACATGGGGAAAACCGACGAAGAGTCAGTCAAAATTCCTCAGAAAATCCGCAAGGGTGATGGTGTCGAGGTGGAGAAACTGGATCCGCAACAGCACTTTACCAAACCGCCGGCCCGTTTTAACGAAAGCAGCCTGGTTAAGGAGCTGGACAACCTGGGAATCGGCAGGCCATCCACCTATGCGCTCATCATCTCAACGCTTCTGGATCGCAAGTATGTGATCAAGAATGCCCGTAGTCTGGCAGCCACTGACCTGGGCATGGCGGTGAATGCGATTTTGGTGAAACAGTTTCCCGATATTTTCAGCGTGGATTTTACCGCCAGGATGGAAGAAGAACTGGATCAGATTGAATCTGGTGAAAAAGTGCGAGACCGGGTGATTCAGGATTTTTACGGCCCCTTCACCGAGGCGATGGAGCGGGCCATGGCCAGGAAAGAGGAGATCAAGGAGTCGCTCCAGGAGGAGACCCAGGAACGCTGCCCCAAATGTGGAAAGGAGCTGGTGGTGAAGTGGGGCCGTAACGGGCGCTTTATCGCCTGTACAGGGTACCCGGATTGCCGTCACACCCAAGCGCTCGATGGCGAAACACTGGAGACAAACGAGACCTGTGACCAGTGCGGTTCCAAGATGGTGGTCAAAACAGGACGGTTTGGCCGCTTCCTGGCCTGTTCAAACTATCCTGACTGTAAATTCACAAAACCGTATACAACAGGTGTGCCATGTCCTGAAGGCGAGTGTAGTGGGGAGCTGGTTGAGCGCAAGAGCAAAAGAGGAAAAACATTTTACGGGTGTTCCGCCTATCCCAAATGCAAGTACGCCACATGGTACAGACCGGTGTTGATCCCGTGTCCTCATTGCGGCAATACATACATGGAAGAGCGTTTTAACAAGACGAAGGGGGAATTTCTGTACTGCCCGAAATGCAAGGCGGACGTCAAGAAAGAAGAATCTGTATCCTAATCTGACATACGGTCAGGTGATTTGGAAGCTGCTCTCAAACATTTTATCCGGTATCTTTCCCAGGAACGACGATACTCTCCCCATACAGTCATCGCGTATCAGAGAGATGTCGAACAATTTGCTGCGTTCCTTGAGCAAAAATATGGAAGGGAGGCATCCGGACAGTTATTGTCCGGAGCGGGTAAAGAGGAGATTCGCGCGTTCTTGGCGGCCCTGGTGCGGCACGGCATTCAGAAACGCAGTGTGGGTCGCAAGCTGGCCTCTCTCCGCGCTTTTTTTGGTTTCCTCGTAAAATCGGGAGTCATCCCGATTAATCCTGCGCGAGGATTCGCCGCACCCAAAGCTGAAAAACGCCTGCCCCATGTTCTTCGGGAAGAAGAGGTCCGAAAAGCACTGGATTCCATTTCACATGATTCGGTCTCCGGATTGCGAGACCTGGCCATCCTCGAACTCTTTTATGGAACAGGGATGCGTTTGGCCGAGTTGGAAAACCTCAATATCCGTGATGTTGATTTTCGGGCAGGAACCGTGCGTGTCCTTGGCAAAGGTGCCAAGGAACGGATTCTACCTCTGGGCAGACATGTAGCCCGCGCGCTCAGGGCGTATCTTGACAGTCGTCCTGTGATGTCCAGCGAAGAGGCCTTCATCCTCAACAGATCGAACAGGAGGATGTCCAAACGGGGGATCCAGCGTGTTGTCAATCACTGTCTCAAACGTGTGTCCGAACAGGCGACGCTTAGCCCCCATGTGTTGCGGCACACCTTTGCGACCCATCTATTGGACCGTGGGGCAAACCTGGAGGCTGTCAAAGAGCTGCTGGGACACAGCAGTCTTTCCACGACACAACAATACACCCATCTCACGACGGACCGGCTGCGCCATATTTATCGCCAGACGCATCCCCGGGCCGAAGACAAGGATGAAGCACGATCAATTAGTCAATAAGGAGAAACGTCTCATGCGTATCAATGTCACAGCCCGCCATTTTAAACTGTCTGAAGATTTGAGAAATCACGCTGAGAACGAGGTTCACCGCCTGAAGCGGTATTACGAAGGAATTATTGATGTTGATATTGTCTTGGGTTGGGAGAAAAAAGATCGCATAGCAGAAATCAACATTCGTGTTAACGGTACAGTTTTAACGGCCCGAGAGCGGTCAGACGACATGATCAAATCCATCAACAACGCCGTAGACAAACTGGAACGACAGATCAAGAGATACAAGGGCAAAGTGTACGGATTTGAGCACGAAAAAATCGGAATCGAACCTGAAGTGACGGAAGAAGTATCCCAAAATTACGATGAGGATGTTTAACTTGCTATTTTGTGGATCAATCAGGTCATTCATTGACTGCAAAGAATCAACATAAAAGAGATGGTGAGAGTCGCATGGACTTGACGGCTGGAATCCTGTTCAAGGAAAATCAGCGCAGACTCATGCTCAGGCTGGTTAATACGAAAAAGGGATTTGCATGCCGAATCACCGATTCGGAAATTCATCGGCCCGGGCTCGCCCTGGCCGGCTTTATGGATCTTTTCCATACGAAGCAAATCCAGATCTGCGGCAACACAGAGCTAGCTTATTTGCGCAAGCTGTCTCCTAAACATCGGGAGGAAATCCTCAGGCGGGTGCTGTCAGTTGATATCCCCCTGATCATCATCACGAATAATGGCCGTTTGCCGTCACCGTTTACCCGTGTGGCCGACGAAAAGGGAATATCCATCTTTCGGACTCCCCTGCCAACAGGAAAGTTGGCACAGCTTCTTCAGGATTATCTGGATGAAAAATTTGCGCCACGAACACACATCCACGGTTCTTTGGTTGACGTGTATGGCATTGGCGTGCTTATCTGTGGTCGAAGCGGTATCGGTAAGAGCGAAGTTGCGCTGGATTTGGTGGCGAACGGACACCGTCTCATTGTTGATGATGTCGTCACTGTGTCCCGGCACGCAGGGGGCGTGCTCATCGGGACGGGTAATCCGACACTCGGGTATCACATGGAGATTCGCGGTGTGGGGATTGTCGATATCCAGGCCATTTATGGCATACGCTCGATTCGTCGACGGAAGCGCGTGGAAGTTCAGGTTGACCTGGTGGATTGGGACAAAACCCAAAAGGTTGAACGGTTGGATCTTGATGAGTCCACTGTGGAAATTCTAGGTGAAACAGTCCCTGTCGTTCGTCTGCCCATCTACCCTGGCAAGAATATTTCCGTGATTATTGAAGTCATCGCCCTGAACCAGCTTCTGCGCATCCATGGACGCCATGCGGCCAGGGCCTTTACATCACGCATTGACCGAAAAATGACGTTTGGTCTTGATGAAACTCTGGATTATCTGGGGCGTGATGACGAGTAAGAGGTTGTTGCGCGATAGTGATGCTGAAAACAGACAAGAACGACCGGAAGATCCGTCGGATCGCCGTGAATATCTTCAGGTCTGGATAAATGATAATTGATCAAGCAGCGGACCAGGCAGACATACACGGATCTGTAGAGTGCCATCGCGGCATGTGGGGAGAGAACAGATGGCTGAACGCAAGACAGAACTGATCGTGGGGGTCACGGTAGCCCTGTCCATTTTTATCCTCGTTTTGGGGATCATCTGGGGCAAGGGATCCAAGATATTTTCCCGTCGCGTTGAGCTGGATGTCCGTTTTGAAAATGTATCCGGACTGGAAACTGGCGACCCGGTCTATGTTCGCGGCGTCAAGCAGGGAGAGGTGGAATCCATTTCCCTCGAGAAAGGATCTGCGCATGTCCGCATCTGGATTCATGATTCCGTCTATCTCAGTACAGATCTGACTGTGACTATCGAAATGGAGGAGATCCTTGGCGGCAAGCAGGTTACTGTCAATCCGGGTGTCAGCGGGCATCCTTTCGATGTCAGTCAGCCGATTCGTGGTGCGGTAAGCGGCGACATCAAGGACCTCCTAAATCATACAAATCAGGTCCTAACCGGAGCAGATTCGCTTCTTCATCATGTTCGGCTCTTCCTGGATCAGAGTGATGTTTCCGGAGTGCTCAAGCGAATCAAGAGCCTGACAGTCCAGATTGAGGCGTTCCTCCAGGAAAATCGAAATGATTTGCGATTGACAGCCGAGCGGATGGAGTCGATCACGAAAACCATCGAAGAGGATTCCACTGCTGTCCGCGTGGGCGTTCTCGTCACACGCATGGACAGCACCCTGGTTTTGATGCAAGATCTTCTCATTCAGGCGCAGAGCGATGAGGGCACACTGGGAAAGCTGATGCAAGATCGCTGGCTCTATGATCATCTCCTGAAAACCACAGCGGATCTGGATTCCCTCGTTCAAGATATCAAAGCCAATCCGAAACGATATATCCACCTGAAAATCTTTTGACTTTTACTTGCGTATTTTGTAGATTGACTCAATCGTTGGCCGGATGGTAAACATCCAGTTGACCTTTTGTCTGCTAATCGCAATTCCCTCAGAATACGAGAGTTGACAGGCCAACCGGTTTTATGATGAGGCGGATATTCCTCAATTACCATAATGGTAATTGAATAGAGGAGACACACGTTATGATTCATGATGTTCAAGTCAAGTCGTTGCGGGTTTTACCGGATGAACGGGGACACCTGATGGAGATCCTCAGGAGGGATGATGCGCTGTTTGAGACATTCGGCCAGGTCTATCTGACCACGACCTACCCGGAAGTCGTCAAGGCCTGGCATTATCATAAAAAGCAGAACGATAATGTGACCGTCGTCAAGGGCATGCTCAAACTGGTCCTGTACGATGATCGTGCTGACAGCCCGACCCGCGGAGAGTTGAACGAATTTTTTCTCGGCGAGCACAATCCCCTGTTGGTGCACATTCCCAGACACGTGTACCACGGGTGGAAGTGCATCGGACAGGAAGAGGCCTATGTTGTGAATTGTGTCACCGAACCGTACAATTACCAAGATCCAGACGAGCACAGGTTGCCGTTTGATACCGATCAGATTCCTTACGACTGGGAGATCCGGATGGGGTGATGGATCGTCATCTTCCTGAAGCGGACCGAATCTGAAGATACAATGATCCCGAAGGATTGGGGCCTGCTTTATTACTCCCAACAGTCATTCATACTCGGAAAAACAGAGAGTGTTCATTCATGCGAAAACTGTTAGTCACCGGAGGCGCCGGATTCATCGGGAGCAACTTTATCCGACACATGTTGCAGAAACATGATGACGTGTCCATTATCAACCTGGACAAGTTAACCTACGCCGGTAATCTCGACAACCTGAAGGACTTGGAATCCGATCCGCGGTATCGTTTTGTTCGCGGGGATATCTGCGATGAAGCCATTGTCGAGAGCGTCATGACCGGTGTGAATGCGCTTGTCAATTTTGCGGCGGAAAGCCATGTCGACCGATCCATCGGCAAACCGGATGATTTTATCCAAACCGATATTTTTGGCGTATTCGTGCTGCTTGAAGCGTCCCGGCGGCATGGCGTGGACCGGTTCGTCCAGATCAGCACAGACGAGGTGTACGGCAGCACAGAGGACGGCTTTTTCAAGGAATCCGACGCGCTGATGCCATCCAGCCCGTACGCCGCATCCAAAGCCGGCGCTGATCGTCTTGCTTACTCCTACTTTGTTACGTACGGCCTTCCTGTCGTCATTCCGCGCAGCTCCAACAATTTCGGGCCGTATCAGTATCCTGAAAAATTGATTTCCCTTTTTGTCACCAACGCGCTGGATGATATCGCCCTCCCCATTTACGGAGACGGGAAAAACATTCGTGACTGGCTTTTCGTGACGGACAATTGCGAGGCCATTGATCTGATTCTGGAGCGCGGAAAAGATGGTGAAGTCTACAATGTCGGAGCCGGGAACGAACGGAACAATCTGGAGATCACGGACATCATCCTGCGCGACCTGGACAAGCCGGATTCCTTGAAGACATTTGTGGAAGACCGCAAGGGTCACGATCGACGCTACGCCCTGGATATCCGCAAAATCAGACAGCTTGGATGGGAACCCAGGCACGGATTCGACGAGGCCATGCGCGAAACCGTGACGTGGTATCGGGATAACAGATGGTGGTGGGAGAAGCTCAAGAGCGGGGAGTACCTGGACTATTATCGAAAACAATACGAAAAAGTGTAACGATCATTCGCATAACACTGACCAAATTGAAGGAGCTGCAATTGGATCTGAAAGAGAGAATTGAATCAAAGCAAGCAATAATTGGTGTTATCGGACTGGGTTACGTTGGCCTGCCCCTTTTGATAGAATTTGTCGACCAAGGGTACGCCAGTATCGGATTCGACATCGACGATAGGAAGATTGTGTTCCTGAACCAGAAGAAAACCTACATCAAACACATCAGTCAAAAGCGTATCGCCGGGATCATGGAGAGCGGCAAGTTCGAAGCGACCACCGATTTTTCCCGGTTGCGCGAAGTCGACTGCATCATCGTGGCCGTGCCAACACCGCTGGACAAACACCAGCAGCCAGATCTGAGTTACATCATTGATACATCCGAGACTGTCTCAAAATATCTGAGAAAAGGGCAGATTGTGGTGCTCGAGAGTTCCACATGGCCGGGAACCACCGAAGAGATCATGCGGCCCATACTCGAGAAATCGGGACTCAAATGCGGTGTGGATTTCTTCCTTGCCTTTTCCCCCGAACGCGAGGATCCCAACAATCCCACGTACAACACCCGAACCATCCCGAAAGTGGTGGGCGCCAACGATGACTACAGCCGCGATTGTGCCACGGCTCTGTACGACAAAGTCATTGTCCAAACCGTTCCTGTATCCTCCAGTCAGGCTGCCGAGGCTACCAAGCTTCTTGAGAATATTTTCCGGTCCATTAATATCGCCCTGGTCAATGAGATGAAGATGATTCTGGATCGCATGGATCTCGACGTTTGGGAAGTCATCGACGCTGCGACGACCAAGCCGTTCGGATTTATGCCCTTCTATCCCGGCCCTGGTCTGGGCGGACACTGCATTCCCATCGATCCTTTTTACCTGACCTGGAAGGCCAAAGAGTATGACATGCCCACCCGGTTTATCGAACTGGCAGGAGAGATTAATACACACATGCCCTACTGGGTTGTCCAGAAAATCGGGCATGCGCTCAACGACCGGAATAAGAGCCTGAAAGGATCCCGACTGCTTCTGCTGGGCGCAGCTTACAAGAAAGACATCGACGATATGCGGGAGAGTCCCACGCTCAAACTCATCGAGATTCTTGTGAAACAGGGCGCATCTGTCGATTACAATGATCCGTCCATCCCCAGGCTGCCTACGGTTCGAAAGTACGCTTACGATATGGAGAGCGTAGAACTCACGCCCGGGAACCTGGCGTCATACGATGGTGTCGTGATATCCACGGACCATTCTGTGTATGATTACGATTTAATTGTCAAGCATGCCCAGCTTGTGATCGACACCCGGAATGCAACCAAGAACGTGAAGGAAAACAGAGATAAAATTGTCAAGGCGTGAAAAACCAATCTGTCGTCATATGGTATTGTTCAGCTTATACCGTCTCCGTGGACGCTGCTCTGCGATAACACTTGTTCTTCTCCTGTTATCCGGAAATCTGTTTGGTCAAACCCAGGAGCAAGAGGACCTTCAGAGAAAGAGTGCGTCTGTCGCCATTCCTGAAGTGTTCGATTTTTCCGAGTTGTTCAATCAGGAGAAGATGACCCGTGAAGCTTTCGAACAGCGGAAGATCCAGCGTGAAGCCCGTCTGCGTGATCGGTTTTCGCGTCTGGAGGCGCTTGAGGGTGCGGTGGATCCGCAAACATATGTGGTGGGTCCAGGCGATGAGTTCTTGTTCAATCTCTGGGGCCCGGGAGAGATTCAGATCCCTTTGACGGTTTCTCCGGAGGGTGTGCTGCTGGTCCCATCGGTGGGTGAAATCCATGTTGCCGGCAAACCATTGTCAGAGGTAAAAATCCAGGTGCTCGAACGGGCCACATCCATCTACAATCACACAGAAGTGGGGCTCACACTCGAGGCCATGCGGCTGTTTCGTGTGCATGTGACGGGTGAGGTGCAATATCCAGGCACCTATCTGGCGCAGGCCGACCACCGTGTTTCAGAGATGATAGTCGAAGCCGGCGGCGTGACGGATCGGGCTTGGCGAAACCATGTCGCACTCCGTCGGGCCAGCGGAGACACGTTCTTTGTCGATCTGGACGCGTTCGTCTCCCGCGGTGATCTGGCGAACGATTTTTTTGTGAACGGCGGAGACGTGATCCATGTGCTGTCCGTGGAAAACGCAGATCATCTTGTTCATGTGCAGGGCGATCTTGAGAGCGCCGGCGCTTACGCCATTATTGACGGCGAAGATCTGCTGGCGTTTTTGCGCCGCATCCGGGCGCTGAAACGGAACACCGACCTGTCATCCATTACAGTGCGGCGAACAGAGGAAACACTGCATCAGCAATCCATGCAACCGTTTGCTTCAGGCAATCCTGAAAAAAATACATCCTTCCTTCTTCGACATGGTGATCAGATTTTGCTTCCCTCACCGTATGTTTACGTTCGCGGCGCCGTGCGTAATCCAGGGGCGTATCCTTTTGCTCTGAATTTGACGGCTCGTGATTACGCTGGTATGGCCGGGGGCGATTATCGCTCCGGGAGTATCAGGGGCGTCAAGGTGTTCCATGCTGCGACAGGGAAGACAGTTAAGGGTCCTGATACGATTGTCCAAATGGGGGATATGGTTAGTGTCCCCCAGTCGTGGGGTGAACGGTTTCGTGATTATTTGACCGTTGTCTCAACAATTACATCGCTGATCCTGGCAGCCAAGGCTGTCGGCGTTTTTGGAAATTGAAGACTTGAATTCGATCTCCACCCTATTGAAATCATACAGGATTTTGGCGTCTAGCCAGACAATCATTTTGGCGTTCGGTTCCGATCCGCAGAATTAAAATTTGTGGAGCAAGTCTTCCATTATTAACAAGTGAAAAGCCAATTGAGGAAATTCGTATCGTGAGCACGACAGAACTCAAGGTCCTCTACACGCATCGCAAGACGATTCTCCTGGTCACTGTTTTCACGATGCTAATTGCCGCGTTGTTCAGTCTTGCCATGCCCCTCTGGTTTCGTGCATATACTGTCATTATGCCCCCGCAAGATGAGGGCAGCATGTTTGATTTCGGATCGCTTCTCAGCGATCTTCCTCTCCAGGCACTGGGTCTGGGCGGCGCGTCGGACCAGGCCACGCTGTTCATGGCCATGCTCAGGAGCCGGACAGTGGCCGAGGCTGTGGCCGAGGCGTTTCAACTCCAGACGCTCTACAGTGCGAAAAACATGGAAGAGACACTCCGTGAGCTGCGCAGGCATTACGGTGTGAGTCTGGATGACGAGGGGACCCTCACGCTGTTTGCCGAGGCCCGGACACCCTGGTTTCCGCTTTTTCACCAAAGCGAAAGAGATCAGGCTCGACTTCTGGCGCGTGACATGGCCAATGCGTTTATTTCTGAGCTGGACAGAATCAGCAAACGTTTAAAATCAGAGCGGGCGGGGAATACACGCATCTTCATCGAGACACGATATCAAATGAACATCGCAGACTTGCATCGAGCCGAGGAGGCGTTCAAGCAGTTTCAGAAGCAATACGGGACCGTAGCCCTCCCGGAACAAACCGCCGCCACAATCGCAGCCGCTTCCGAGCTCAAGGCGCAGGTCATCGCCAAAGAGATCGAGATGGGCGTGCTTGAGGCGACTTCCGGATCGTCGCATTCCGCATACCTTCTGGCCCAAAAAGAACGGCAGGAACTGGAGAAACGGTATCAGGATTTTGTCCGAAGCCGGGGATCATCCCCTGAATTTGATTCGGAAACAGATCATGGAGGCGACCTGTTTCTCTCCCTGGGTGATGTGCCGGATCTGGGGCTTCAATACGCACGGCTTTATCGGGAAGTGATGATTCAGGAAAAGATCATGACTTTTCTTTTACCCCAATATGAGCAGGCAAAGATTCAGGAGGCGAAAGATACGCCCTCCGTCCAAATTCTCGATGAAGCTGTCTCGCCTATTCGGAAACACCGTCCCAAACGGGCCGTATTTATCCTTTTTTTCGGATTTCTCGCATGTGTGATCAGTTCCACGGGTTTTATCCTCAGGCCCGCCATCGCAGCGCTCTACGCTGAACTGCGGAATTAGTCTTCGTATGGATGCGCATCCGCCAACCTCTGCGGCAGTTTTAACCAGAAACACAGTGATCAATTTTGCGGGTTTAATCCTGCCCCTGATGGTGGGCGTCGCGGCCATTCCACTGGCCATCCGCGGACTGGGCACGGAAGCGTTTGGTATCTTGTCCATCGCCTGGGTGGTCATCGGCTATCTGACACTGCTCGATTTTGGTCTGTCGCGGGCCACAACCAAATTCACTGCCGAGCATCTGCGAAGTGGAACGCAAGACGCCATACCCTCTGTCATGTGGACGGCGGTTTTTGTCAGCTTCAGCCTGGGATGTATCGGCGGTTTGGTTCTCTATCTGACGCTTCCCTGGATGACAGGTTGCTTTATTCACCCTTCCGACGCTCTTTTTCCGCATGCCCTGGCCGGATTTCGCGTCGTGGCGTGCGCGCTTCCCATTTTACTCCTCTCCGTCAATCTCAAGGGGATGCTGGGAGCGGCCCAGCGCTTTGATCTGGTGAATGCGGTCCACATTCCAGTCACAATCCTGAATTTTATTATTCCGGCGCTTTCTCTGCCTTTTGGCTGGAAGCTGCCGGAGATTCTCATTCTCATGATGCTGTCCCGCGCGGCAGCGGCGGGATGCTATTTTATCCTCTGTTTGCGCGTCTTTCCTGGATGCAGAATCCGTATCCGTCCTACGCGATCAACTGTTCGGCGATTGCTGGCCTATGGAGGATGGGTCACAGTGTCCGGTGTTGTCAGCCCCCTTCTTGTCAGCCTGGACCGTTTTTTCATCGGATCGATGTTGTCGGTGTCGCTTCTGACATTTTACGCCGCTCCGCTGGAAGCGGTGATGCGTTTGCGTGTGATTCCCCAATCCATGATGGCCACAGTCTTTCCTGAATTCAGCGCAGGGCTCGACGGTCGCCGCATGTCACAACTGTTCTGGCGATCGGTGAAATACATCCTTCTTGTTATCGGCGTGATCTCGCTTGTTTTATTCTTTTTCGCCTCTGACATCTTGCGCGTCTGGCTGGGCGAGGCTTTTGCAGAACGCAGCACAACGGTTTTTCAGATTGTCTCTGTCAGCATCCTGATCAATTTTCTGGCCATTGTCCCGTTTACGCTGCTGCAGGGGATCGGCAGACCGGATATCCCTGCCAAACTTCATCTGGCTGAGTTGCCGTTCTACATTCTTCTCCTTGTTGTGAGTATCCGCATGCTGGGCCTTGTTGGAGCCGCCCTGGCCTGGGGAGTCCGCGTCACTTTGGACGCTGTGTTGCTTTTTTTGAGCACACGCCGCCTTGTGCCGCAGCTCTTGCAGGACAGGTCTGACCTGCATTGCGGGCGGATTGCACTGATGCTGGGGTTGACAGGCCTTCTACTATTTCTGATTCAACGCATTGATGCAGATTTGATTTTTCGCAGCGTGTGCCTGGTTTTAATCCTGGTCGGGGCCGGCTGTGCGACGTATCGCACAATCCTTGATGATGTAGAAAAGCGGCAGGTGTCTCGTTTGATCCATGTCATTCCAAACGGCCGTGGGGGGTCAAACCGCCGTGCTCCCTGACCAAAAACAGATTGCTGTGATCGTGGTGAACTGGAACAACTGGCAGGATACGTGCGATTGTCTGACGTCTCTATTTGACGGTGCGTTCCAGGATTTTCAGATTGTTCTGGTGGATAACGGCTCGACTGACGGTTCCGTCAAAAAGATCTGCGAGTGGGCAGAAGGCCGTGACCGCAAACAATCCGGAGTCTGTCAGGGGAAGCATGTATCAGCTGAGTTCCGAGATCTCCATAACCAGAGGGATGTTGATCTGTCCCATCAGGCGGGATCGTCTTCTGATCCGCCCAGGCTGATCTGTTTTCAGAGTCTCACCAATCTGGGATTCGCCAAGGGATGCAATGTCGGTCTGGCTTATACGATCCAAAAGGGTTTCCGGTATGTATTCCTCCTCAACAATGACACGATTGTGGATACAGGCTGCCTGGCGACCCTTTCACGATTTCTGGATGATCGATCCGATGTGGGCGTGGCCACGCCGGTTATTCGGCACTATGATGATCCTGACCGCATCTGGGCTTTCGGTGGAAGCCTCACGTTTTTTGCGCGGCGAAAGATGCATCTTTCCGGGCGTATTCGGTCTGCCCAGGCTCTTCCTGAATTCAGAGATGTCACCTTTGTGTCCGGGTGCGCCCTGTTCGCACGAGTTGATGTGTTCCGCATGCATGGTCTGCTGACCGAATCTTTTTTCTTCGGTGAAGAAGATTACGAGTTCAGCCGCCGTATGCGAGCGCGTCGCATCAAGATGTGCGCTGTCGGTTCGGCTGTGATTTATCACAAGGTGGGGCGATCCCACGGCCGCGTCTTTCAGAAGGATCAGCTACCGTATGTTTTCATCGGTTTTCTGAACCGGTTTATCGGCCAGAAGCAATACGCCCGATCCATTGTGACGTGGAAACTGTGGCGCGCCCTGTGCCTGGCTTACATCGCGCCGAAGCTGATATTTTGGCATCGCTTTCCTCTGTGTCATGTTCTGAGGATGCTTCGGCTTCTTGTCACCTGTTCCAATCAATACGATGGCGTGGATCGCGATCTTTTCTTTCGCGCCAGGTCTATGATCGAAGGACAATGAGCACTGTTGAAGTCACATTCGGACCGCTTCTTTTAGTCCTCTTTTGTCTGGGCGTCACGCTCTGGGAGCGCCAGCGCTGCGGTACGGCCCTGGCCCCTTTCGAGACACTGGCCTGGCCGTATGCCGCCATTGTGGTGCTGATCAATTTTGGTGGACGTCATTTCGGATTTTTCCCCGTCAGCCTGAAGAGCATTCTGTTTGTTCTGGCCTGTCTTATGTTTTTTATCCTTGGTAACGGGGCCGCCGGTGTTCTGTCGGAAGACCGCCGATTACCGGGCCGAGCTTTTTTTAACAGAAGGGATGCACGGGGCTGCTTCTCCGCTTACCGCAATCTGTTTGTCTGTCTTGCTGTTGTGACGACTGTTTTTGGATTTATCCATTTCTTTCGATCCATCAACCAGGTAGGATGGCTGGGTATCGCCTCATCCGAGTTCAAGGAGTCTTTCGGCAAGGGCCCCTTGGCGCATGTTGTCGTGCTGGGCCGGCCCGCGTTTCTCTTTTTGTTTGCTAGTTATTGTGTGAACCGCAAGTTGTCGCATCTAATTTTACTTGGTTTCATGTTCGCCCTGGTCCTGTTGCTACAGATCAAGAATAATATCCTGGTGCTGTTGTTGGCTGGACTCTACTTCAGCCTGTTTTACCGGTTGATCCGCGTTAACTGGAAAAAGATCCTTGTTGTTCTGGCGGTGATCTATTGCCTGTTCAATGTCAGTTATATCATCGGCTTCAGCCGCATTGGTGTGGGCGCTTCCTATTCAAACAAAATCCAGCTCTATTTGTTGAATCATTTTTTCGCGTACCTGTTTGGCGGACCGATTGGATTCAGCGAGATCCTTCAGGATCCAACATATCCCCTTTACACTATTCAGGAAGTCTTCGCTGTTCCCGTCAATTTGTACCGCAACTTTGTGACCAATGATGTGTTGGTGGATCTCATCTTTCATCATTGGATTCCCATCTCATCCATCTATCAGTATTTTCACACCTCCAATGTATTCACACTTTTCGGCATGCTCTACATGTATATCGGATCCATGGGCGCATGGATGGTGATGTTCTTTCTGGGCGCTGGCGCGGGATTGGTCCGGTTTGCGGCATTACGGCGTCCCGGTGCTTTGGGCTGGCAGATGGTCTACGCGTTGTTTCTCGGATACCTGACCATCTCTTTTTTTGGACTCTATTTCAACATTATCATCGTGTACGAGACTGCGGTGTACATGCTGGCCGTACCCATGATCTACAACGGGATCAGGAGCGGCTGTCACCGGGTGCGCCGCTCTCTGGTCAGGTCGGAAGGTGTGACAGACCATGTGTAACCGGCGGTCACTCTGGATTTTGATCCTCCTCATGGCCGGCAATCTGGCTCTGCAGAGGGGGCTCTTCCACAAAGGCATGGACAACGCTGTTTTGAACGCCCATTCTCCGACCCGAACTGATGCCCATGAGTACGTTGAACGAGCCCAGCTCCTGGCCGATGGTTTCCAGTTCCGGCGTGCCTTTGAAGATGGCTGGCGCACACCGGGATATCCACTCTTTATTGCAGGGTTTATCCGCCTGTTCGCCAAGCCGCTTCTGGCAGTCCGCCTGGCGCAGATGATACTCTCGTCGTTTCTGGCAACCCTGGCGTTCGCTATTCTCCGTTCTGTTCGCACGCCTGAGAAGCTGGCGCTTTTGGGTGGTTTTCTGGCAGCTCTTTGGATTCCCTTCTATTATTTTTCGCCCATTCTCTTTGCCGAGAGTGTGAGTCTGGTTGTTTATGGTTTGTTTCTCGTCTTCCTTTTCCGTCACGATCGAGAGAGTGTCTCCATTTCTTTTGTTTCGGGCATTCTCATGGCAGCGCTGATCTGTCTCAAGCCCAATCATCTGTTGCTGGTTGCGCCCGTTCTGGCGGTGTATTGGCTGGACTTCCGATTCCAAAAGCAGAGATATGGATGGAAGCCAGTAGCAGGACTTTTCTTTTCAATCGTTTTACTGCTCCTGCCGTGGTCTCTTTTTCTGTCCCGGTCAAACGGGCGATTCATCCTCTTGTCAACGACGCAGGGATATAACCTCTATTTGGGAACGGGCGCCGGCGTGGATGCGAATGATCCCACGTATGCTGGTTCGCTGCACCATCGGATAGGCTTGCGGTTTCATCTGTCCGATCCCCAAAAAACTGAAGAGCTTGTCCGGCTTTCGGAGATTTTCTCACCGGCCTGGCAGAGCGGTGCGTATCAGCAGGCTGCGATCCGAACCTGGCGGAAGCGTCCCGCAGCAACGGCCCTGTATGGTCTAACCAAAGTGCTCCACACTTATGGATTCAGTTTCCGCGGACTGCGGGACGCAGCGCTTGCAGGATTCACTTTGCTGTCCTTTTTCTGTGCGTGGGCAGTTTGGCGTGATCCGGCACGGCGAAGCATGGCCATATTCTTTTGGAGCGTCTCCTGTCTTGTCGCGGTTCAGTCGTTTGTCTTTTTACCCAATCAGCGATTCAAGGTGGTTATGTTCGACCTGCCGGCTTTGCTGGTTATCGTCCTGGGACTTGATGGATTTCGCATCCAGTATCGAGGGCAGATCAAGCGTATCCTGGAGCAACTCTTGATCCGACTTTTACGCTGGCAGCGTATTGCCGAGACAATTCCAGATCGGGGGAATGTCCACACGATAGTCGTTCCTCTTTTCGCCGGTATCGGTGACACGGTCATGTTGACGGCGTGCCTGCATCCTGTGCGAATGCATTTCCATCGTGCCGTCGTGACTTTATTTACTACGCCCCGAACCCATGGTGTTCTCGATGGCTGTTGTTCAGATTGCCAGTTTATTAATGGTGATTCACTGCGGCGACTTCTGCCTTATCGTGGACAGTTTGACCTGATGATCTGTCCGACGCGGAACCTGAGGCACTATGTGGCGGCGTTGTTGCTGAAACCCAAATGGCTCATCGGATTTAATTATAGCCTTCATATTCATCCGGGAGAGTCGCACATCGCTCGGGCCAATCGGATTCTCCACCAGTTGGATATCGAAGGAGATTATTTACCTTCTCTGACGTTGGATTCCGATCACATCGGTCAAGCTCGCATGAGTCTTCCAGATGCCATCCAGGCGATGCAGGAGGGCTGGTTTGTTTTCTGCGTGGGCGGACGGTGGAAATCCAAAGTATACGCGATTCCACGATTTCGCTGTCTCATCGACCTGATGCGCCAGGCGGGGTGCTCCAGGCCGATCCTCCTCCTGGGGACTGAAGAGAAAAAGGGAGAACAGATTGCCGAGGCGCAAACGAACGTGTTCAACCTGGCCGGACGTACAAGCATTCCCGAAGCGATGGGACTGATCGCCGGCGCTGCGCTGGTTGTTGGCCCGGATGGAGGATTGCTCAATGCGGCCATGGCCATGAAACGGCCGGTCGTCGGTCTTTTTGGCCCGGTGCATCCCGAGACCATCATCCCGCCAGGATACCGTGACGCTGCCATCTTCATCCGGACATGCCCGTTCCAACCCTGCTACAATGAAGAGCACGAACCGGCGTGTGACGACGATCCACCGCGCTGTATGGCGATTCCCCCTGAACTGGTTTTTAAGACC
>CAZDVF010000002.1:0-22855 GCA_964508725.1 uncultured bacterium
TGGCCCTGACCGGACTCGTTTTATCGCGGAAGCGCTGGGTTGAGCTGCTGCCTGTCTATGCTATGATTCTCTACTCCAGCGCTGTGTATGCTGTGACCATTGTTGTGCCGCGCTACAGGATTCCGCTGTTGCCGTTATTAATTATTTTTGCAGCCAGCACCACTGTCCACTTAGCCCGACGTTTCGGATGGATGCCCCTACAGACAATAGATGAGCACCAACCGAACAGTTCAGTTGAAGTGAGAGGGTGAGATGGATTCGGCGAAGATTATTTTCATATTGTTTTCGGGCATTCTTTTCTTTGTGATTCCTCTTATCGTGCAGAATGTACGGCACTACTTTCTGGGACTGGCGAGCTCTCTTTATGTCTTCTCCTCAGGGTGGATTTTCTATCATTACAACGGCCTCATGCTGGCGGATTTACCTATCTTTGGCTTGTTGATTCTCAGTGCCATGTCGGACAAGCGCCTCAGGTGGTCAGCGCCGCCGGTGAGCTTTCCGCTTCTGGGATTGATCATCTGGGGAATCATCACTTCATTCTCCGCTATTAATCCCGGGTGGGCTTTTTCTGAAACCACCAAGTACATGCGGATGTACGTGCTGATTGTCGTCCTGGTCCATCACATTCAGTCGATGCACGATCTGCGTGTGGTAGTTAATGGCATGCTGATCGGCTTGGCGATTCAAGTGGTGATCGGCATTTACCAGTGGCGGTTTGGCGCGACTGGTCTCTGGTTTCTGGGAGAGCGGCCGTGGTGGCGTATCCGATGGCGGACCGCAGGGACATTTTTTGTTCCCAGTTTTTACGCCAACTATCTTTCCATGCTGCTTCCGGTGGTGTTCAGGCTGTTTCTCTACTATCACCCGCCCAATCGGAAGTGGTCTTATTTTTACGGAGGCGTTCTGGTGTTCGGCTGCGTCGCCCTGTTTACGACATACGGCCGCGGGCCGTGGATTGGTTTTGCTGTCTCGATAACATTACTTCTTCTTGCTGGTCTTTTTTTCGGGCATTTCAGAGCCCGCATCCGATGGACCTTTTCGGTTATTCTTGTGTTTGCCTTGGCATTCGTCATCCGGTACGGTCCCAAAGTGATGGATCAGTTCGGGGCGGACCGCGATGCGTCGTATGATGTCCGTTTCCCCCAGTTTCGAATCGCCCAGCGTATGATCAACGACAATATCTTTCTTGGTGTCGGCTTGGGGAATTATGAGCTTGTCTCATATGATTATATGACATTTGAGGAGCGGGCTGACAACATGGCCGGCGTGTACCGGATTTTGGTTCACAATTCATATCTTTTAATTTTGTCAGAGTCGGGGCTGTTTGGTGGATTTTTTTTGGTCGCCTGGTTTGTCACTATTTTTGTTGCCGGCATCCAGGTGTTGTTGTCGCGCCTCAGGCATCCCTATTTTATCAACATCACACTGGGGATTCTAGCGGGCATGACCGCCATCATCATCGTGTTCACATTCAGTCCGGACATCCATGCGTACCAAATCCTGTATCAACTCAGTATATTCTCTGCGATTCTTGTTGCTGAAAAACGGCTTATAAAGAATGCCCTTAGCCGGAAACGTCCCCTATTACAAAACCAGAAGAGAACAATCCAGAAAAGGAGTATACAGTGAGGGTCCTTGGTATTTTTGATGACCATAATTGTGGATGTGCGATCGTTGAGGATGGCATGATCAAGGCGGCCATTGAAGAAGAGAGGCTGTCGCGCATCAAATTTCACAACGGAACAACGGATGACGGCCTGCCTTGCCGCAGCCTGAAGATGGTGTTGGAGATGACCAAGTCTGATCCATCCAATATCGACATGGTCTCGGTAGCCGTGGCGTCCCCGTGGTTACTATTAAAGACGGTCCTGCGTGATTTGCTGAAGGTCCAGCGCGTTGACCGCTGGACTTATCACTCCCTGTTCAGCAAATCCATTCGCTGGGACCGGTACTTTTTACTCTATCCTTACTACTATAATCAGATGCGTATACGCAAGGTGAAAGGGATGTTGCGTCAATTCGGATTGTCAGATATCCCCCTCGAACTGGTTGATCATCATGCGGCCCATGCCGCTTCAGCCTATTATACTTTCGGCAAGTCGGATGCCATGGTGGTCACAATGGACGGTCAAGGCGACGGCCTGTGTGGATCAGTTTATCGTGGTGAAGGCGGCGTTCTCAGCAAGATGACGGAGGTGTCCAGTTTTCACAGCATTGGTCTGTTTTATAATTTTATCACATGGATGCTGGGATTTAAACCGAATCGGCACGAGGGAAAGATTACGGGTCTTGCAGCGTATGGGGATCCGAAAGTCATCCACGAGACATACCAGAACCTGTTCCACATGGATGGACCTGAGTTCCGTTACGATTTGGCGAAGAAGGTTTTTCATCATGCCTATCCCCATCGCAGCAATTACCCCAAATTCCTGGACGCCACCAACGGCGTGTTTGATGCATTTTCGCGTGAAGACATTTCAGCCGGAGTCCAGGAGTTGACAGAATCGTGCATGACCCAATTTATCTCGCACCATCTTGAGTCCTATCTTGGGTCTGCCAGACAATCGACGGATGTCTGTTTAGCTGGTGGTGTATTCGCTAACGTGAAGGTTAATCAGCGTGTGGCAGAGCTGCCGGGCGTCGATTCCGTCTATATTTTCCCCGCAATGGGAGACGGCGGACTATGTGCCGGCAGCGCGCTGTGGACTTACTATGCGCATTGCCCGGAAGAACGCAGCGCCATTGTCAGCCGGAAGATCAGAGATGTCTACCTTGGTCCTTCCTATTCGGATGATGCCATTGAGGCATGTCTGAAAGCCTCTGGTCTGGTCTATACTTTTGTCCAGAACATCGAAGATCGAATAGGCGAGCTCCTTGCCCAGGGGCATGTGGTGGCGCGGTTCAGCGGCCGCATGGAGTTCGGTCCCCGGGCGCTGGGCAACCGATCCATTTTGTATCAGCCGACAGATCCTACGGTTAATGACTGGCTTAATAAAAAACTCAAGCGTACGGAATTTATGCCTTTTGCGCCATCCACTCTGGGCGACCATCCTGAAAAAATGTATCGGCAGGTGACGCCCAATCTTTTTCCTGCCCGGTTCATGACCATCACGTTTAACTGCACTGACGAGCTGAGTCGGAACTGTCCGGCTACGGTCCACGTTGACAACACAGCCAGGCCCCAGCTCGTAGACAGGGAGATCAACGACAGTTATTATCATATCATCAAGAGTTATCAAAAGCGAACGGGTCTGTCCACGATCATCAATACCAGTTTCAATATGCATGAGGAGCCCATTGTTTGCAGCCCAGATGACGCCATCAGGGCATTTAAATTGGGGCATCTGGATTACCTGGCCATCGGATCCTTTCTGGTCGCCTCCGAAAATCCCTCAGAGAGATCATGACGTGGCATTCTATTTGCACAGGTTTTAACAGGAGAATTGTTTGAAGATTTTGCTGATCGATAAATACTTTTTTGTCAAGGGTGGGGCTGAGCGGTATTATTTCGAAATCAAGGATGTTCTGGAGGCAAATGGACATACAGTTATCCCGTTTTCGATGAAGCATCCGCGAAATTTTCCTTCTGACTATTCTGAGTATTTTGTCGATGAGATTGATTTTAATCCCAAGACGAAGTGGGGAAAAGCGGCTGTCGGTCTGCGTTCTTTGGGAAGGATCCTCTACTCATTTGAGGCGCAGCGCAAGCTCCGCGCTCTGATCGAAAAAACACAACCGGATGTGGCGCATCTGCACATGATCGACCATCAGATCTCGCCGTCCATCCTGCCTGTTCTGAAAAAGGCGCGGATTCCCGTAATGCAAACGGTCCACACATATAAGCATGTGTGTCCCAGTTACCGGCTCTATTTGATGGACAAGGGCCGGATTTGCGAGAAATGTGTCGGCGGTAATTATTGCCGTGCTCTATTCGAAAAATGTCACAAAGAGTCGTTCTGGGCCACAGCCATTCTGGTGGCCGAAATGACTCTGCACAAATGGCTCAGGCTCTGGGATCATGTTGATCTCTTTCATGTGCCCAGCCTGTTTATGGGGCGGAAGCTTGCCCAGGGTGGCTTCGATGAGCGGAAGATTCACCACCTGTTTTACACAATCAATATCAATGACTATCCGATTCATATCGGGGGTGATGATTATTTTGTGTATTACGGCCGGTTGTCCGAAGAAAAGGGCATTATGACTCTGCTGGAGGCCATGAAGGGCGTGAATGAGATCCGTCTTAAAATCATCGGAGAGGGACCTCTGGAAAAAGCTCTCCAGACGTTTGTGCAGGAGAACAATCTTGATAACATCGCGTTTGCCGGATACCTGGATGGAGATGATTTGAAACAAGCTGTTTCCCGCGCCCGGTTTGTTGTTGTGCCGTCAGAGTGGTACGAGAATTCGCCGCTGGTGATTTACGAGTCTTTCTCTATGGCCAAACCGGTCATTGGAGCACGAATGGGTGGCATCCCAGAGCTGATTTCGCATGGTGAGGATGGTTATCTCTACGACGCCGGTGACACTGATTCGCTGCGTCATTGGATTGTCCAGCTTGCGAAAGATCAAGGGGCAAGTGAAGGGATGGGCCGCGCAGCACGTCAAAAGGCGGAGAAATTGTTCCACCCCGAAAAACATTATCAGAAACTCATGGCTTTGTATCAATCCATGATGAGATGAACATGTTTTCCTTTAGTCAAATCAATCACCGGTGAAATCCATTTCAATGGTGGGAGGTGAATTTGTTGAAACGAAACACACTTTTTTTGTTTGTCTTGATTCTGCTTGGATGTTTTACGGCTACCCGAGCACAGACCGTTTTTGACCAGAAGCGGCAGGAATATCTCAATACAAATGGCTCCAATCTCAGAGGTTTTCATGAGCGGATCTGGGCATGGCTAGAAAATATTAAAACGGGTCAAATTAACGGTGACACGTACATAGTGACGGATGTTGATGGAAATCCCAAACCGGTCAATCAGATTATTCACAATATCATTCGAAGTTGGGGGACGCCCTGGAATGATTATCCCCAGTCGTATCCGCCTTATAATAATGCATGGTGTTTCGGACCCTGGCAGGAGCATGTCATGCTGATCTGGATTTATCTGGGATATGGCGATATCATCAGTTCGAGTGACAGGGTTTTTCTCCGCGATCTGTATGGAGGGACGATCCAAAGCAAAGATTTCAGTCCTGGTTCCGAAAATACGCGTTTGGCCGACCATGTAAGCCGTTACCTCTATTCGCAGGACCATCAGGACATCAACGTCATTTTCTCTTATAATCCTCCACCCAACGATAACATCTTTGAATTTACCTGGGAAGAGAGAACCTACACACCAGGATTACGATACAACGCCTTGGCTTTGAGTCGGGATTGGCTCAACTGGTCTATTGATCAATGGTTGCGAAGAGGGAATCCCGAGTTGGACAGCCCGATCTACACATGGACGTTTGTCCATTGTTTCAGTGCACTTTTTGAATTTGCTCATGATCCCCTTATGAAGCGCAAGGCGAAAATGATGGTTGATTTTCTTCTTTTGGAGTCTATTCTTGATTTCAGCGCGAATCAATGGGGCGGCGCAATTGGGCGATCTTATAAAGATGTTTTCCTGAACGGACGCGGCCGGTTTTACTGGGATGTGTTCTGGAATATGCGGGCCTCATCCGAGGAACCCTCGCGGAGTATTCTTGTTTCGAGTTATCGAATCCCTGATGTAATTTTTGACATCGGTGACCTCAGCGATGAGTCTGATAACTATTACCATATTAACATGGAAAATAACAAGAGTTTATCGTACGCGCCTAACAGTGGTCAATGGAATTGGGTCACGAAATATTATAATTTAGGAGGAGGTCAGGCCAACTACTGGCAATTAGCTATTTATTCAGAAGATACGCCTGGAAGTAGCTATCCCGGTATTCCATTCTTTCTCTGGATTAACAATCTGGAACCAGGAGAGGGAGAGCTCACCGGTGATTTTGGATCATATCTTGAGCGGGGCAAACTGGGCTATCAGTACAAGAATGCCATGTTCGTACGTGGAAGCACGTTGAACATAGCACGGGGTCCCAATCAGTGGGATGATCAGTTGGACTACAATGGGTGGCGTTTTTTCAAAGAGGGCAAGACCATGATAGCTGTCCGTTTGAGACCAGATTTAGGGACCGGAGGTCTGGAAGTGGCCATCGAAGGTGTTGATTATGGATCGTTTGGTTCATTTCAGAATGCTATTCTTGCCAATGCAAGTTTGGATTCCTATAAATTTGTGACCAGCCGGGGTGACTGGGTTAGTTACGCCATGTCACCGGTGTGTAACGATTATGCAGCGACAGTAAAACGTCAGGGCGCATCAGATTATGAATTTGTATGGGATTACCCCTTGCGTCGCGTCCAGACTGTTGATTATCAAAATCATCAGATGGTGCAGTGGTTGAACGACTCCATGATTGTGACGAAACATGGCAAACGGTTGACATACGATTTTGACAACTGGACGGTTACAGAATCTCTGGCTCCCTCGGACACGACAGCACCGGCGCCTCCGGGCGGCCTTTCGGTTCAGCAGCGACGTTAATGACTCCGGCATGTGTAACAAGGACACTGCTGTGAAGCGAATTCGGATCCTGTTTATTGTCAACGGTTTTGCCATCGGAGGCGGAGAGCTGAAGCTGCTGGAGCTGGTGGAGCAGATTCAGCTGAATTACAGTGATCGTTTCGAAGTTTTTATTTGCAGTGTGGGCCAAGGTGGACCGATGGAAGACCGGTTCCGTGCACTGGCTCCGACGTGGATCTTTGAAAAGAAAAATGCGTACGATCTATCGCAGATCTGGAAGGTGATCCGACTCATCAGAGATCGTCGGATTGATCTGGTACAGACGACACTCTTTTACGCTGATGTGATCGGTGCGCTGGCTGCGCGTATCGCCGGTGTGCGTCATGTTGTCTCATGGGAGGCGATCACGCAACCCTACGCGAAAAAGCATCTTCTGGCCTACCGGCTGGCCGCCAAATGGTTCAGCCGGTCGGTGGCGGTTTCACACACCATCCAGCAACAGGTAACGGATATGCGGCGTGTTGATCCGCGTAAAGCCATGACTATACACTACGGTGTGGACACGGACCTGTTCAAGCAAAACACGAATCGCGCTGCTGTGAGAAAGTCGCTGAGCCTTTGTCCCGACACACAGATTTTGGGAACGGTTGCCCGGTTCACAGAGCAGAAAGGACACTGCTATTTGCTGGATGCTGCGCCGGATATTGTCCGGTCGCATCCCAATGTACGCTTTGTTTTTGCTGGAGATGGCCCGCTGCGAACCTCCATCGAAGCCCAGGCGGACCGGCTTGGTGTAAAATCCCATTGCTGTTTTTTAGGATTCCGGTCCGATGTCACGGATTTGCTGAACGCGTTCGACGTTTTTGTGCTGCCGTCTCTCTACGAAGGATTGCCCAATGTAGTGCTCGAAGCCATGGCATGTGGACTCCCAGTGGTGGCTACGGCAGTAGACGGCACGCCAGAGGCTGTCCGCCACGGCGTGACAGGATTCCTGGTTCCGCCAAAAGATCCGGGCGCCCTGGCCAATGCGCTGATCCGGTTGCTGGAGGATGAAAACATAGTCCGCCTCATGGGCCGGAATGGACGCCTTCGCGCTGAAGAGGTATTCTCCCTTGACGGGCAAGTCCGGCAGTTTATCCATTTGTACGAACAATTAACACATCAGAAGGATGAGGTGTCATGATCCAGACAAGAGATACGAGGGGGGAGAAGAGGATGAAGACGTGTAGCAGGTTCCCTGTGTGTGTCATCCTTGGCTTGCTGTTTATCGTCAGCAGCAACAACAGTGGATTCAGCCAGGAGCTTAATCCACCCTACCCGCGTTTCGGTGTTTTTACATTCAGTGGACACACAGAGTCGTCCCTAGACATCTTGAAGGTTTTTGACATTATTGCATTTCCAGCAAATAACGAGATGGCGACTAAATACAAGCAACAGAATCCCAATGTGATCCTGTTGGGTGACAACGCGTGGATAGTGGCTTATATGATGGATGGTCCATTTCCGGAAGAGTGGTACTATCATGATATTAATGGCGAGCGTTTTGAATTGTGGGATGGCGCGACCATCATGAATATTACACCCCTCTGTCCGCGAATCGATCGCGGCGACGGCCATGGACCCGAGACGTTCAATGAACATACGATTCATTTCTTGCAAGATCAAATGGATTTCAATCAATACGATGGCGTGTTTCATGATTTCTGGTGGGGCGGCCCGGGCAATGATGCCAAAACCCGTGGTGATTTGAACCGGAATGGCGTGGCCGATTTTGAGGAATGGGGTCCCGATTCGGTGGATGCGCTCTGGCGCCAGGGACTCATTAATTTTCACCAGATGGAGTATGAAGTACCAGGTCTCGATTATGTGGTGGTGCAGATTGGCACCATGTGGGACATCTGGCCTCACATTAACGGAGCCTGCTTCGAAGACTGGCCCATTTACAACGGGCCCTGGATTACCTGGCACTACCGGTGGAACGATTCCTATACAAACACCAAAGAACCGAAGATTATGCTCCATAATTCCTCAATTTCCCAATACAACAATAATTTCCCGACGGACCCGTACAAGAATAACTACCGGTCTGTTCGTTTTGGCCTGAGCAGCTGTCTGTTGACTTCTTCCTACTTCTATGTGGATGAAGGCAACCAGATCGGGCATCACGGGAATATTCACATCTATGACGAGTTTGAATCCAAGGGCCAGTTGGGGTATCCTCTGACTGATCGCATCCAATTGGAAGGAAAAACAAATGCCGGTACAAATTATGCTGTGGGTGTGTTTGTCCGTTTTTTCCAAAACGGTGTGAGCGTGGTTAATGCAACAGGAATTAACCAGACCGTCTCGGCGTCAGAATTGGCGGCGCATGATCCTGTCGGCGGATCGCGCTACTACCGGTTCCAGGGCGGGCAGGATCCCACATTCAATAACGGGCAGGAGGTGACCACAGCCAATCCCCTGGTTCTGTGGGGTGACACGCACATGGCCAACTGGTCTGAAGAAGAGATTTTTGGTGACGGCGCAATCCTGTTCCGCACACCCAAGACCTTGATCACGCCTATCATTGTTGACAACCATGTGAATAACCAGACGTCCCCGGGCTCTGATCCCGTCCAATATACCGGCACATGGATCCTTACCTCCGATGGCGGCAAGTATTACGCATATTACACTGGCCGTGATTATGGACCATTCCAGCCGGATGCTTTTGCGTGGGCGCCTCCAGGCAGCGGCAATGTCGCGACATACACGCCAAACATTGGATACGCCGGAATGTATGAAGTGTTCGAGTGGCACGGGTATCGTGGTTCATCGCCTGGTGACTTTCCACTTTCGGCCGCCGTCCCGGCCCGCATCACCAACGGCAGTACAGTTGATACAACAGTAGTTATCAATCAGACGTCCAATTTCGGGCAGTGGAATAGTCTGGGAATTTACAGTTTTTCCGCCGGGATGACAGGCCGGGTGGAACTGCGCAATCAGACCGAAGGGATCGTCATTTCCGATGCAATCCGTTTTGTTTATCGGGGATCATCCGGTGAGCTGGACACGGTTCCGCCGTCACCGCCGCAGGGCGTGCGTGTGATCCGGTTGCGTTGATTAAGTTATCGGGGAAGAGGAAAATCCGGATACCTTCCATCCCGTGATTTACAGGGACTTCCCGCCGTAAATCTTTTCAGGTCATCTGTCATTTAACGGTGTCGAGTGAAGATATCCTATTTCAGCTATCTTTATGATATCAAAGGCGTTTCCGCCGGATCGGCCAACAAGGCTATCGGTTTGATTGGTGGTCTGCGTGCTATCGGGCATGATGCCTCCATCTTTTGGCGTTCGATCCAGCCTGAGAATTTGGAAGGCAGCACGATTCGGCACCGTGTCAGGGATGTTTTAAAGAAGCGATCGTCCCGTTTTGTTCACGATCCCAGACGCCTGGCCTCCAACTTGAAATACATTCCACAGGAAGTCCGCATTCTGAATGAGGAACAACCCGACATTCTGTTTTTACGCAGCGAACTGTACAATGTCTCTGCCATGTGGGCTGCGCGTCGGCTGAACATTCCTGTTGTTCTTGAAGTGGATTGCCCTACGGTGTACGAACATCGGCACATGAGTGGCCGGGACAAGGTTAAACTTCCCTTTCTACCTGAAGCCATCGAACGGTGGAACTGGCGCAAGAGTGATGCGGTAATCGCGATTTCCACAATTTTACGCGACTATCTCGTCAAAGAAGGCGTTCCGACGGATAAAATAACAGTGATACCCAATGGAGCCGATCCACAGACCTTCAAGCCCGGCGTCGGAGGGCGCGACGTCCGTTCCGCTCTCAAGTTGTCGAACAAGGTTGTCATCGGCTGGGTCGGATCCCTTTTCGGCTGGTCCGGTTTGGAGAACCTTTTGGTCATGTCGCAGAAGATACTTAAATTGCGAGATGACGTAGCCTTTCTTTTTGTGGGCGGCGGGAAGAACCGGGAGGTGATGGAACAGACATTTCGTCCCGGCGACATTGGAACGCGGGTCCATCTGACGGGCACGGTGCCGTATGAGGCGGTGCCGCGATATATTGACGCCATGGACATTGTTCTGGCGCCCTATCCGAAGTTGCCTTTTTGGTATCCTTCATCCATGAAGGTATTTGAGTATATGTCCGCAGAAAAAGCTGTAGTGGCCTCAGCAGTCGGGCAGATCGCCGAGGTGATCCGCGATGGAGAAAACGGTTGCCTGTTTGATCCTGATGTGTTGGATGGATTGCTTGAACGGGTCCTCTCTCTAGTAGACAATCCGTCCAGCCGTGAGCGTATGGCCCGCAAAGCAAGGCAGACTGTGCTTGCCCACTACACGTGGGAAGGGCATGCCCGGACATTGGAGCAGATTTTCAAGTCTGTCCTGGCGAAACGATAGAACAAGTGAGTCAGATGTGAATTCAGGTATTAGAAAAACCCCTCTCAAGGTTTGCATCCGTGACGATGACGTCTGTTTTTTTACGGATGTGGACCGGTTCCGGACTGTTCATCGTTTGATGCTCGAACGGGATTTGCCGTTAAACGTGGCAGTGATTCCCAAAGTCTCGGACAGCATCACTGATTCGCGCGGGAATCGTGAAGGCTTTATTCCTGAATCTTGGGAAAGGCGTGAAGTATGTCATCCGATAACAGAGAATATTGAACTTGTCAGAGTCTTAAAAGAAACCATATCCATCGAGATCGCCCAGCATGGATTGAGTCACGAACGGCGTCCTGATGGAAAGCCTGAATGCGAAGAGAGTGACCGCGCCTGTTTTTCCAACCGTCTCAAAGAAGGGAAACGATTGCTAACAGAGGCCTTCGGTTATCCGCCGCTTTTTCTTGTGCCGCCCTATGACAGCGTTTCTGCGGTGGCGCTCTCGGTTATTCGGTCTCAGTTTGAAGGAATCAGTCTGGCGCAGTATCCCCACGAACTGTTGCCGGTTTACCTCTGGCCCCGGTTTCTCCTGTGTAAATACATGCACCGTGCTATCCTGCGCTGGGGCCGGTTTTCCATTGTGTGGCATCCCGGGATAGATGTCAGTCTCGCCGGTTCGGATTCCATCGGGCTCGATACTGTGGAGGCTGCCGTCAGATCGATTCGGGATGTGCTGGTTCTGACGGTTCACTCGTGGGCGTTTTTCAGACCTGACGGACGACTCAATGACGTGTTGCTGTCAGAATGGGAGAGGATTATACGCGTTTTATCCCTGCGTGACGATGTGCGCTTTGTCCATTTCTCAAGTGTTGGAGGAGTCATTTGAACTGGAAGTTTTGGATTGGTATTGCTCTCAGCGCTCTGTTCCTTTTTCTGGCTGTGCGCAAGGTGGATTTTCATGAATTGGGAGCGGCCCTCAAGAGCGCTGAATATATTTATCTTTTACCCGCCGCAGTTTTGTCCATTGCCAGCCTAGGCGTCAGAGCGTATCGCTGGCGTTATCTTTTAAATCATATCCGTCCTATTGGTTTCTCTAGCCTGTTTTCAGCAACAATGATCGGATTCATGGCCAACAATATCTTTCCCGCCAGGTTGGGTGAGTTTGTTCGCGCCTACGCCATTGGACACATAGAGGATATACCGAAAAGTGCGTCGTTTGCAACCATTGTTCTCGAACGGATTTTCGATGGACTGACCATTCTCTTTTTTCTTGGTGTGGTCATTTTATTTGGGCGGCTTCCGATTCCCCCGTGGCTTGAGCGGGCGGCCTACGGCGCGATAGGATTTTACGTGGTTGCTATGCTGATTCTCATATTAATGAAATTTTATCCGGAACATTCCTTGCGTATTGTATCGCAACTGGCCAGGCTTCTTCCTCAATCATTGGAAAGCAAGCTGATGGCTATGACCGAGTCTTTTATCCACGGATTGGGCATTCTTCACAGTTTACGAAACATCGTCATGGTATGCCTTCTCTCTCTGGTTGTATGGATCCTGCCGGCCCTTGCAACCCACAGTGTGTTGATTGCATCCCACATTAGTATTACGTTTTCCGGCGCGATCCTGATGATGGTGATTCTCTGCCTCGGTGTGATGGTTCCGTCGGCTCCCGGCTTCGTAGGAACCATCCAGTTTCTCTGTGTAGCAGGGCTGGCGATTTTTTCAATTCCTAAAGGGCAGGCACTCGGTTTTTCATTTCTCTTCCACGCTGTGCAGTACATTCCGGTGACGTTCATCGGTTTTATCTGTCTGTTTGCCGAGGGTATGACACTGTCCCAAATGCGGCGGTCGTCCACAATTTACTCTCAGGAAGACTCAAAACAGGGTTGACAAAGTCCTTTTTTTCATTTATATTTTAATTCTTAGAGTATTCTGTTCATAAACCACTGAGCACGTCAGAGGATAAGAAGACCTAAAACCAGAAATGCAATCTCTTGAAATCGTCCTCAAAATCAACGGCTGGTTTTATTCCCTCTTATCATCGTCTTTTGTTAGAAAAAGTTTATTGGCCTCATTGTACTCATGTGTGCCATAGTGTCATTTTCTAATTTTGTAACGGAGGAAACACGTCAGCATGATCTCGACGGCTGAATTTCGGAACGGCCTGGTCATCCTCATGGATGACGATCTCTATACCATGGTTGAATTTCAACACGTGAAACCGGGGAAAGGTGGCGCGTTTGTACGGACACGGCTTAAAAATGTCAAAACAGGTCGTGTGATCGACAGAACCTTTCGGTCAGGAGAAAAAGTTGAGGACGTCCGGCTTGAAAGGAAAGCGACCCAATATCTTTACCCTGGAGACGGTGAATTTGTCTTTATGGACCAGGGAACGTATGAACAGATTACTGTGACCGATGAGGTGATCGGAGAAGCGGCCAAATTTATCAAAGAAAATATGGAAGTCGAGATCCTGTTTCACGGAAACATCCCCCTGGGTGTTGAAGTGCCGATTTTTGTGGAACTCAAGATTGTAAAAACCGATCCCGGTGTCAAGGGTGATACCGCATCGGGTGGCTCGAAACCCGCTGAACTGGAAACGGGCGCTGTGATTCAGGTGCCCCTTTTCGTCAACGAAGGCGAAGTCGTCAAGGTTGACACACGAACACAGAGTTACGTCGAGCGGATTAAATAGAGCGACAAGCCGTGAGGAGAACAGCGCGCATGAACTTCACAGAGATCAAACGCTTGGTGAAGCTGGTTGAGAAGAGTGAGATTGGCGAATTGGAAATTCAGGATGAAGGATTTCAGATTCGAATCGTCAAGTCGGTGTCAGGAATTCAGACTGTCTCTGTTCCTCCTGCATTCCAGCAGATCCCCGCGCCACCGCCACAACCAGCAGTGACGATGACACAACCAGAATCAGCTTCCGATTCGGCATCAGATCACATTGTTGAAATCCGTTCTCCCATGGTTGGGACATTCTACAGGGCTCCGTCACCAGATGCCGATCCTTATGTCAAAGTCGGTGATGAAATCCAGGCAGACACGGTGTTGTGCATTGTTGAGGCTATGAAGTTGATGAACGAGATCGAAGCTGAAATTTCAGGGAAAATCGTTAAAATTTTTGTTGAGAACGCTCAGGCGGTTGAATTCAATCAGCCGCTCTTTTTGGTCGAAAAAAAGTAGGGCATCTTGTGTTTGAGTGTCATACATTCCTATTTCATGAGCTAATCTGTGATGGGGTGTAACCATAAGCAAGCTTGGATTCCTGGAATTAACATGTTAACATCAAAGAATCCGGGTACTGTTTTAGAGTTCATGATAAGCTGTCAACTGTTTTTATCCGGCAGGATTTCCGTTTGATCAAGAAGATACTTATCGCAAATCGGGGAGAGATCGCTCTGCGGGTTATCCGGGCGTGCAGAGAGTTGGGAATCCAGACTGTTGCTGTGTATTCAACTGCTGATGCTGATTGCCTGCATGTTCGATTTGCGGACGAGGCGGTCTGCATCGGGCTGCCACAATCCAATGTCAGTTATCTGAACATTCCCAGTATCATTAGTGCGGCTGAGATCACCAACGCGGATGGCATCCATCCCGGTTACGGATTCCTGGCCGAGAACAGTGAATTTGCTGAAATATGCGAATCTACCGGATTAAATTTTATCGGTCCCACAGCCCAGATGATCAGCCAGATGGGCGACAAGATCTTTGCGAAAAACGTCATGAAAGGGGCAGGAATTCCTGTGATTCCCGGCAGTGACGGCGGTATTAAAGATCAAAAAACCGCACTGGGTCTGGCTCAAGAGATCGGTTATCCCGTTATCATCAAGGCAGCTGCTGGTGGGGGCGGACGCGGTATGCGCATTGTCCGTTCGGACGATGAACTGAGTAATGCTTTTGTGACAGCCCAGGCTGAGGCCCAAGCTGCTTTTGGAAATCCCGCGCTCTATATGGAACGGTACTTCGAGAAGCCACGCCATATTGAAGTCCAGCTTCTTGGCGACGGCAAAGGCCAGGTCATTGCTCTGGGAGAGCGGGAATGCTCCATCCAGCGGAAGCATCAAAAACTGGTGGAAGAATCACCTTCTCCTGTTGTCGACAATGCACTGCGGAAACAGATGGTCGATGCAGCCACGGCTGGCGCCAAATCTGTCGGATACCGCAGCGCCGGCACGGTTGAGTTTCTTCTGGACGAAGATGGCCAGTTCTACTTTATGGAGATGAACACACGTATCCAGGTGGAACACCCGGTCACAGAAATGGTTTACGGTATTGACCTGCTCAAAGAGCAAATCCGTGTCGCGGCGGGCGGTGCGCTCAAAGAGATCCATGCCTCTATGGAACCCAAAGGGCACGCCATCGAGTGTCGCATCAATGCGGAAGATCCGTTCAAAGGTTTTCGTCCGACACCGGGAAAAATTACCAGCTTTCATGTTCCAGGCGGATTTGGAATCCGAGTAGATACCCATGCATATGCCCAATATCAAATCCCCCCATATTATGATTCGTTATTGGCCAAGATTATCTCGCACGGCTACGATCGTGAAGAGGCTCTGAATCAAATGGTCCGCGCCCTCGAAGAGTTCATTATTGAAGGTGTTTCCACGACCATCCCGTTTCACAAACAGCTTCTTAACGATTCACGATTTATCCAAGGTAATTTTAGTACCCGTTTTTTAGAACATTTCGAACTCAAACCTGTTAATTAAACCAGAGGGAGCAGTTATGAACATTCCTGACAACCTTCGTTACACCAAAGAACACGAGTGGGCCCTTGTTGAGGGCGATACCGCCAAGTTCGGCGTTACTGAATATGCCCAGGGCGAACTGGGAGACATCGTTTTTATCGAATTTCCCCAGGTAGGTGATCAAACCAATCAGTTTAAACCTTGCGCCAACATTGAGGCCGTCAAGGCTGTTTCAGATTTGTATGCGCCTCTGTCAGGTGAGGTTCTTGAAGTGAATAGTGATCTGGAAGGTGATCCCCAGCAAGTCAACAAGGATCCTTACGGTAAAGGCTGGATGATCAAGGTAAAACTCAGTAATCCAGGAGAAGTTGACAATCTGCTTTCGCCTGAGGATTACAAGAAACTGATTCCGTAGTCATTGTTGTGAGATGCAAATGGCCCCGAGAATGGGGCCATTTGCATCTTTAATTCAACACAAGAATGCCTGTCGGCGATGTTTAAAGCGGTCGTCGGCGTGATAATCCCGCTTCGTATCGCGGGCTTTCCGTTTATTTCTTTCCATTTCCGCTTGCTGCGCATCAGACAGACACTCTTGAATACAATTCTTAGAAAAGATTTTGAATTGGCGTTGAAATTTGTTATTTTTATAGGTTTGTATGACTGAGAGCCTGTTAATTGAAGGAGATAAAGAATGCCGTTTGTACCGATGACCAATGCCAATCGCGAAGAGATGCTCAAATCCATTGGTGTGTCTGATTTTGAGCAGCTCTTGGAAGCCATTCCAGATGAACTTCGTTTTAAAGGCGAGCTCGATCTGCCTGAACCTCTTTCCGAGTTTGAGGTCACCAAGCTTCTCAAAGAACTGGCGAACCGTAATGAGAGTCTGGGGACGCACACTTGTTTTTTGGGTGGAGGCGCGTACGATCATTTCGTGCCTGCTGCTGTTGATCATATCATTTCACGTCCTGAGTTTTACACGGCTTATACACCCTATCAGCCGGAAGTCAGCCAGGGCAATCTTCAATCCATCTATGAATACCAGACCATGATCGTCAATTTGACGAAAATGGACGTTGCCAACGCATCCATGTACGACGGCGCATCTGCTTTGGCTGAGGCAGCGCTTTTGTCGCAAGCCCATACGCGGCGGAGCAAGGTGCTGGTATCGAAAGCCGTGCATCCGCACTACAGAAAAGTCATTGCCACCTATTGCCAGCGCAGCGGCCTCTGCCTTGATGAGGTGAACATCGAGGGCGGTGTGACAGATCTGGCTCACCTCAAGGAGAAAATGGGAGACGATACAGCAGGTGTTTTAGTGCAGCATCCCAATTTCTTTGGTAATCTTGAGGATGTTGAGACAATTGGACAGATCGCCCATGAAGTCGGCGGCTTGTTTGTTGTTTCTGTTGATCCCATTTCTCTGGGTATTCTGAAACCGCCGGGAGAATATGGCGCTGATGTCGCCACGGGGGAAGGACAGCCTATGGGTAATGCCCTCTCTTACGGCGGACCCTACGTTGGTTTATTCGCTGTGAAACAACCGCTGATTCGTCGCATTCCCGGACGGCTGGTGGGCGTCACGGTTGATACCAAAGGGCGGCGCGGTTTCGTTCTGACGCTGCAGACGCGCGAGCAGCATATCCGCCGCGAGAAAGCGACGTCCTCGATCTGCACGAATGAACAGCTCTGCGCTCTGGCTTCAACGGTTTATCTGGCTCTCATGGGTAAACAGGGCATTCCAACGGCGGCAAATCTCAGCCTGCAGAAAGCCCATTATCTTGCAAAGAAACTGGAAAGTCTGAGCGGCGTTGAGATGATGTTCTCGCAGCCCTTCTTTAAAGAGTTTGCCATCAGCCTTCCTGTCCCCTCGAAAAAGGTTATCGACGGCATGCGCAAGGAGAAGATTTTTGCCGGCATCGACCTGGGACGCTTCGATTATGGAATCGACAACGGCCTCCTCATCGCTGTAACCGAGAAGCGGACCAAAGACGAGCTGGATCGCTATGTAGACGTGCTGGGCAAGGTGCTGGCATAGGTTGAAGATGCGTTCCGACCGTTAACATTTCACAATCCTGCAGTTCTCAGAATGTTTTAAAACCCCGCTTTTACCGGCGGGGTTTTTTCTCAATCTTTCCACTTGAGAGAATGGAGGGCGTGGCGCCCCTGATTTTGGTTTGCATTTCAAATCAGGTTTCTGTAAATTTCCAAGTAATGCCATTTCAGAACAGGAGGTGAATTTGGGTGCGCGGATTCTGTCAACCATTCTTTTTTCAGTGTTTTTGGTTGGCGCTGTCGATATTTTCTCGCAGTGGTATCGTGGTTTCCTGATCAGGCGTGGTGTCGAACCGCGTTTAAATCTCCTGTTACGCCGCATTTTTTTCGTGATCCTGGCTTTCATTTTTTGGCGCGCACTGCTAGCGCAGCATATTGTCGCTGAATTTGCACCGACCCACTTTTTTTTCACGCTGTTTATCTATTGCTTTTACAGATTAATCTCCTCTTTCTTTCAAGGTGAGGAGCGTGAACACAAGACAGAAGAGAGAGGTTGATGGTGGTTCGATATCACATGCACAAGTCCGAACGGCAAATTCAAGACCGTGAAGCCATGGTCCAATTGGTGAAAAACAAACGGTATGTTACGATTGCCATGTGCAGGGAGAGTGAGCCCTATATCGTGACTATGAATTATGGGTACGATATGGATCAGCACGTCCTCTTTTTCCACTGTGCTTTGAAGGGACTGAAGCTGGATTTCATCCGACAAAATCCCCGTGTCTGCGCCACGGTGGTGGATGATCGCGGTTACCAGATGGGTCAGTGCGAGCACGCCTACGGCTCTGTGGTATTTTGGGGCGATATGTTCATCGTCCAGTCGCTCGATGAAAAGAAGCACGCCATGGATGTACTTCTCCTTCACCAAGAAAACGATCCTGAAACGGTCCGAGAAAGAACGTTGAAAGACGACAGTGTGTACGACACAATGACCATCCTTCGTCTCGACATCCGCGAGATAACAGGAAAACAGAGTGCGTAATCCAACCGGCTGGCGATTGTGTCGCTGACATCCAATTCATTTTGTATTTGAGACTATAATTCCTTATTGCGTATACACGATAATTATCTTGATTTTGCTTGAAATATTTCTATTTTCATTTATCGGTTGACAAAGATATTTTTTCAAATCTCCCCAAGGAGGCGTTGTTATGAGAACACAGTCCTTTTCACGTTATTTGAGCGTTGTCATTCTGCTGGCTATCATGCTTCCACTCGGTCTGAGAGCTCAGGACACCGCTTATCGGTTCACCACCGATGTGGAGGTTTCCCACACATCCATGAAACACCAGGCGCGCACCGGCACGTGCTGGTGTCACGCCACGCTGTCGCTCCTCGAATCGGAGCTGATCCGCACGGAAAAGGGCGAGTTCGACCTGGCCGAGATCTTTGTGGTGCGCCACGCCTACACAGACCGTGCGCGTCTGCACGTGCGTCTGCACGGATCAAGTCACTGGGTGCCCGGCGGTCAGGCCCACGACGTCATCGATCAGATCAGGGATCACGGCATCGTCCCTGAACACGTGTACCCCGGCCGTCGCATCGGCGAGGACCGTCTCAATCACGGCGAAGTGCACGCCGTGCTGTCGGGAATGCTCGAGGGGATTGTTGCCCGGCGGGGCGGACGTATCACACAGCGATGGCCCGAAGCTGTCGAGTCGGTGCTCGACGTCTATTTCGGAAAACTGCCTGAGACGTTTGCGTATGAAGGGAAGACGTACACGCCCAAGTCGTTCTCCGAGCATATCGGGATCAACCCCGATGACTATATCGAGCTGACATCCTATTCCATCTACCCCTATTTCAAATCGTGCTATCTCGAAGTTCCCGACAACTGGACGCACAACAACCAGTACTACAATCTGCCGCTCGATGACCTGGAGCGCTGCGTTGAACATGCACTGAAAAACGGTTACTCTCTGGCATGGGATGGCGACGTGAGCGAGCGCTATTTCAACATTGACGCCAGCGGCGCGTGCATCGTGCCTGCCAAAGACTGGGAGACCCTTTCCCGGGCCGAGCGCGAGGCGAAAATCTCCGAGCCTGTTGAAGAGAAGGAGATCACAGAAGCTCTGCGTCGGGCGACGTTTGACGACTGGACCTCGAAAGACGACCACCTGATGCACATGGTGGGACTCGTCCACGACCAGAAGGGGAACACCTTCTACAAGATCAAGGATTCGTACGGCAGCGACCGTCCGACAGGGGGATACGTCTATTTCTCACGCCCCTACTTTCGTCTGAAGACTGTCAATGTCATGGTGAACAAGAACGCCTTGCCCTCGGATGTGAAGGCCAGGCTGAAACTGTAAGGGATCCGTTCCTTTTGTTTCGATCCGGCGTCATCCGAGGGTTTTCAGGGATAGGCCTCCGCAGGCTTGCGAGGTCTGTCCCTTTTTCGTATCCAAGTTTTGGGAATCGATAGTATGCAATTCATCGGGGATTTTCACATTCACTCGCATTTCTCCATTGCCACGAGCAAGGGCCTGGTGCCTGAGATGCTGGATCTCTGGGCGCGCGTCAAGGGGATTGGTGTGGTCGGCACCGGAGACTTCACGCATCCCGGGTGGCTGGCTGAACTGCGCGAGAAGCTGGAACCTGCGGAGGAGGGGCTGTTCAGGCTGAAGCCCGCTCTTCGTAAAACCGACGGTTGGAATCTGTCCGATTCCACAGAAAACGACGTACGTTTCCTCCTCACAACCGAAATCAGCAACATCTACAAACGGGACGGTTGCGTACGCAAAGTGCACAATGTCCTTTTTGCCCCGGACTTCGAGACGGTGGAGCGCATCCAGCGCAAACTGGACCGGATCGGCAACATCACGTCGGATGGGCGGCCGATTCTGGGGCTCGACTCCCGCGACCTCCTTGAGCTGGCGCTTGAGGCGTCCGACCAAATCTTTTTCGTGCCGGCTCATATCTGGACACCCTGGTTTTCGGCTATGGGCGCCAAATCGGGATTCGACTCCATCGCGGCGTGCTACGGCGATCTGGACCGGCACATCCACGCTGTGGAGACGGGGCTCTCCAGCGATCCGCCCATGAACTGGCTGGTCAGCAGTCTCGACCGGTACACTCTGATATCCAACTCCGACGCACACTCGCCGCAGAAGCTGGGCCGTGAGGCCAATCTGTTTGACACAGAGATCAGCTACACCGCAATCGTGTCCGCCATTCGCTCGGGTCAGGGGCCTGCGTTCGGCGGCACAGTGGAGTTTTTTCCGCAGGAAGGCAAGTATCATGTGGATGGGCACCGCAAGTGCGGGATTGCGTGGCAACCGGATGAGACAGCGGCGCATAACGGACTCTGCCCTGTGTGCGGCAAACGCGTTACCGTAGGCGTATTGAACAGGGTGGCGCAGCTCGCCGACCGGAGTGATTCCGTCACAGTGGGCACACGTCCGCCGTTCCGGTCTGTCATCCCGTTGAAAGAGGTTTTATCGGAAATCCTGCATGTCGGTCCCCAGTCCAAGCAAGTGGAGAGGGCGTATCGCACGGTGGTCCAAAAGGCCGGTTCGGAATTCAATGTCCTCCTCCATCTGCCGGTGGACGCTGTCCGCGATGCCGGCGGGGAGATTTTGGCCGAGGCGATCCGCCGGATGCGGGCCGGCGAGGTTGTAATCCGTGATGGATATGACGGAGAGTTCGGGGAGATCCGCGTGTTCGGCGATGACGAACGTCCGGGACGCGCGGCCCAGGATTCGCTATTCGGACCTCAGACTGTCAGACGAAAACCGGCAGTCCGTCCGAAAGCATCCGGGGTGAAGGTTCGGCGGACAAAGAAGGAGTCCGACAAGTTTAATCCGGTATCCACTTGGAGAAAGACAATCTCTCCTGTTACGCCGGATGACCTCGATCCGAGCCAGCGGCGGGCCGTCGAACACGCGGCAGGACCGGCCCTGGTTGCAGCCGGACCCGGCACGGGCAAGACGCGGGTGCTCACCAGCCGGATCGTGCTCCTGATTCGTGAGCGCCAGGTTCCGCCCGAATCCATTTTGGCCGTAACCTTCACCAACAAGGCGGCTGACGAGATGCGCCAGCGGCTGGATGGATTGCTCGGCGATCAGGCTCGCAGCGTCACGGTCTCCACCTTTCACCAATTCGGACATGCAATCCTTAAAATCCATGCAGATGTTGTGGGACGGACGCCGGACTTTCATATTCTCTCCGATTGGGAGAAAGAGGAGATCCTCAAGTCCGAGCTGAATTGCCCGGCGCGGGATACGGCGAAGATCATCCGCGCGATCAGTGACGCGAAGCAGACGCCGTCCGGCGTCGTTCCGGAGGAGCTGTCCCGTACATTCGAAGCGTATGAGCGTTTCCTGCGCGCGCAGAATGTGTTCGACCTCGACGACCTCATTGTCCAGCCCGTCCACATTTTCGAAGAGCGTCCGGATATCCTGTCCGCTTTCACAAAACGATTCCTCTGGATGCTCATCGACGAGTACCAGGATGTCAACGCCGCACAGGTCCGCCAGGTGCGGGCGCTCATGCCCGGCTCGGACGCCAACCTGTTCGTCATCGGCGATCCTGATCAGGCCATCTACGGATTCCGCGGGGCAGACGTCCGGTACATTCACCACTTCCGGGATGACTATCCCGACGCGACGGTGTACAAGCTCGACACCAGCTACCGCTGTTCAGGGCGCATTCTGTCGGCGTCAGCTGAGGTTGTCCGTGGTAACGTTTCAGCGGCCGCTGTCCAACCTACCCAAACCGGGAGTCTGGAAGGACTGGAACCGGGCGTGAAGATTCGCATCTCGCGCCACACATCCGACAAGAGCGAGGCCGAATTTATCGCCCGGACCATCGAGCGCCTGATGGGGGGGCTGCGTTTTTTCTCGATGGACAGCGCCATCACTCAGGGAGAAGAGGATGCGGACATCTCGAGCCTGTCCGATTTCGCCGTGCTCTGCCGCACGGCACGGCAGACGCCGGTCATCCAGAAAGCGTTTCGCGACCACGCCGTCCCGTTTCAGTCTGTGGGGAATGCCTCATTTTTCGAGCGGGAGCCGGTCCGCACGATGCTGAACCTGGTCCGACTGTCCTGCTGTCCAGACAACATGTTCCTGAAAGCGATATGCATCGAATCCGGCAGGATCGATCCGGCGAATCTGGAGGACATCCTGTCCGGCACAGCAAAAGAGAAGAGTCCGAAGGCAAGGATTG
>CAZDVF010000003.1:0-22738 GCA_964508725.1 uncultured bacterium
GGAGACCATTACCTCGGTTTTGGTCCGCGAGCCGTTTCTGTCATCTTGCAGAGAAGCGCTGCTTTCCGCTCGCCGGGATCTGGAAGATGTCATCCGGCTGCATCCTACATTTCAGACGACGCATGCGCCGTTCAGCCCGCCGGTTTCTCTCTCCAATGTTGCGGAACGGATGTGCCGGGCCGCTGATGCTGTCGGAACCGGTCCGATGGCTGCTGTGGCGGGGGCATTCGCTGAAGCCGGACTTCGAGCCATGCTTGACGCCGGCGCTGAAGAAGCCGTGGTGGACAATGGCGGAGACATTGCGCTGTGCATCCGCAAACCTGTGCGCATCGGCATCTGGACCGGCGCGTCTCCGCTCCGCAATTTGGCGTTCGAGGTGGATCCGCGTCCGGACATCTTGGGCATCTGCACATCATCGGGTACGGTCGGGCATTCGTTCAGTTACGGACAGGCTGACGCGGCAATTGTGGTCTCGCCCGATGTGGCTCTGGCTGATGCTGCGGCGACTGCGCTGGGCAACCGTGTCCGCAGTCCTGATGATCTGGACGCCTGTTTTTCTTTTCTCGAACCTCTTAAGGATGTCGAGGGTGCACTGGTCATTCTCGGGGAGCGAATTGCCATGTGGGGCACACTCCCGAAACTGGTCCGAATTCCTGTGAATCCCGATCTGATTACGAAAGGAGAAAGTATCTCGTGGTTGTGATGAAATTCGGCGGATCGTCGCTCACCGACGGTTCGTCCCTCAAACGTATTGCAGAGATTATCCGCGGGAACAGTTTTTCCCGCCGTGTTGTGGTCCTTTCGGCTGTCGGAGGTGTCACAGATACTCTGATTCGCGCCATGGATACTGCGCTGCAGGATGAAACGTCCATTTCTGATTCGGTAGCGTCCATCCGTCATTTGCACGAAGCGATACTTACTGAAGGAATTGTCGATTCAGCGATCCGGCAGTCCGTCTCAAAAGAGTTAGACGGCCTGTTCTCACGGCTGCGCCGGCTTCTCAAGGGCGCAGCCTACACAGGAGAAGTGACGCCCCGCACATGCGACCATATCCTCAGCATGGGCGAGCGGATGTCGGTCCACCTGATGGCCGGATGTCTGCGAAGTATGGGCGTTCCTTCCGAAGCCGTGGAGTCGGATCAGATCGGTATGCTGGCAGCGGGCCCATGGGGCAACGGAACGATCCAAACCGAGACTGTCCGAAAACAGATTCCACTCTTTTTCCACCCGCTGTTTCAGAAGGGCGTGGTCCCTGTTATCACAGGCTTTTTTGGACAAGACGAAGATGGTGATCCCCTCACATTTGGCCGTGGCGGATCCGATTATAGCGCCGCTGTTCTGGCTGACGCGCTGAAAGCCGAGCGACTGGAGGTCTGGAAGGATGTGGACGGTTTTCTCTCCGGATCTCCCGAAATGGTGGATGGCGGCCAGATGCTCGATACCCTGTCGTACGACGAGGCGGCCGAGCTGGCCCATTTCGGCGCCACGATTCTTCATCCCCGGACTGTGGAGCCCCTGCTCGCACGCAAGATTCCCATTCTCGTGCGCAACACGTTCAAACCCGACAGCCCGGGCACATGGATTCGCGAGCAAGGAACACCCCGGCAAGGAGTGGTTAAAAGCGTGACCTTCGATCGTAACGTGGCGATGCTGCGCGTGCATGGAGCAGATGTGGGATACGCCGTTGGACTTTTGGCCAATCTGGTTTCGGAGCTGAGTCGTACCGGAATCAACATCCGGTCGGTCATGACATCCCAGACCTGCATTAATATCCTGCTGAACCAAACAGATCTTGCGCAGGGTTTCAAATACATTCGCAGTCTCGGACTCGGAAGCGTCGACACAGTCGAGGCGGTGGACAACATCAACCTGGTTGCTGTAGTGGGGGATGGACTGGCCCGATCCGAAGGGCTGGTGGCGCGGGTCATCAATGTGCTGATACATGAAGGCATCCATGTGGAGCTGATCGTGTCGGGGGCATCCAGAGTGGCGGCCTATTTTCTTGTCCGTCAGGAAAAGCTGAAGCAGACAGTGAAACTGGTGCACGATACGTTTTTCCCGTCACAAGAATTGCGTGATGAATTGATACCATCCGGAGAGGGGAAGTCATCATGGCCAAGACATATCAGGAGATCAATGAGAAGATCAGAAAGCGGCAAGCTGTTGTTCTGACGGCGGACGAGATTCTTCATGTCGTCGAGGAGAAGGGCTATGCCCGGGCAGCCGAAGAGGTGGATGTGGTGACCACGGGGACGTTCGGGGCCATGTGCTCGTCGGGGGCGTTTCTTAATTTCGGGCACGCCACCCCGCGCATCCGTGCAACCAAAGTATGGCTGAACGAAGTGGAGGCCTACGCCGGCATCGCAGCGGTCGATTGCTACATCGGCGCGACCCAGCGGAAAGATCCAACGCCGGTGCGTGAGGCCAAAAGTCCACAATACGGCGGCGGACACGTGATTGAAGACCTAGTCTCTGGCAAAACCATCCACTTGAAAGCCGAGAGTGACGGCAGCGACTGCTATCCCAATCATCTCTTTGAGAAGGATTTAAAGCTTGAAACGATGCCCGACGCGTTTTTCTTCAGTCCTCGCAACGGGTACCAGAATTACGCCTGCGCAGTGAACGCGTCCGACAAAACGATCTACACCTACATGGGTGTGCTCAAGCCGAAGCTGGGCAATGCAACCTACAGCGGGGCCGGTCAGCTCAGTCCGTTGATGAACGATCCTCTGTACCGCACTGTCGGCGTGGGCACGCGGATATTTCTCGGCGGCGGCGTGGGATACGTCACAGGCCCGGGAACGCAGCACAATCCCCGCGCTCCGCGAACAGACAGGGGCATTCCCAGATCCGGATCAGGAACCCTGGCGGTGACGGGCAATCTGAAGGCCATGTCGTCAGACTGGCTCAAGGGCGTTTTTTTCCGCGGGTATGGCGTGACCCTGCGTGTCGGCTTGGGCATTCCCATTCCGATTCTGGATGAAGAGATGCTGCGATTTACGGCTGTCCGCGATGAAGACATTCCCGCGCCGGTGATCGACTACAGCAGCGACTATCCCAACGGGACCGGAAAGATCCTTGGCGAGGTCACGGTGGCCGAGATCCGCAGGGGACAAGTACAGGTTGAGGGACGATCCGTTCCGGCCAGTAATTTATCTGACATCAAAGCAGCACGGCGTATTGCAGGCATCCTCAAATTGTGGATCGAAGACGGCGGATTTATGCTGGGTGAGCCGGTGGAGCTGCTGCCGCCGGCGTCGTAGTTCGTTTCCAGTGGGATGGATTTATTTGTGTCGAGGCGTGCCGCCGGGACGTCTCCTGCTGCGATGCGCCAATTCAACAGCCGATCATGCAAACACGAGATCGGCTGTTTTTTTGTTTTGATATTCTGTCTGGTTTGTTTACATTTTGGTTGTCGGTTGATCGGTATGACATCCCTTGTTACCTCTCGGATTCGTCGCTCACGATTTCGTCAGACAGGATGAATCTGCCAGAGAGCGCTAACCCCGCGGCAAGCCGCGGGGTTAGCGAGCGAATATTAAAGATGTTTTTCCTTACAGATGAAGATTCCCCGCTGCTTGCGGCGGGGAGCTTCAATCCGAACAGAATAGCAGAGAATCCCCAATTCCTTCAGGAAAAAGACATCAGGAGCCGCATGAAATCCAAGTCAGGTGTATTCTGTCTTCCGCGCGCTGCAACAAGTTGGATTTGCGTTGTCGCTTTCGTTTTCTGTCTGATCATTCCTGTCCGTGGAGACAGTAGCGGGGACCGCATTTCGCTCCACAGAATCACGCAACCGATCATACTGGACGGACTGTCCGACGAACCGGCGTGGGAGGGCGTCCAGCCGCTGCCCATGACCATGCATTCCCCGACCTTCGGCGGCCAAGCGTCCGAAAAAACCGACGTCCTTATCGGATATGACAACGTGTACATCTATGTGGCCGGGCGGATGTTCATGCGTGATCCTGCCGGTGTGCAAGCGACATCCAAGAAGCGGGATTTCATGGGGGGCAACAGCGATTGGTTCGGCATTATTCTCGACACGTTCAGCGACAAGGAGAATGCCGTTGCCTTCTTTACTACGCCGGCCGGCCTGCGGATGGACGTGGCCGTGTTCAACGACGCCCAGGGCGAGGCGCCCATCAACGTGGACTGGAACACGTTCTGGGATGTCAAGACCGTCCGAAACGATCAGGGCTGGTTCGCCGAGATGCGGATTCCGCTGTCAAGTCTCCGGTTTCAGGCGTCGGATGACGAGGTCGTTATGGGTCTCATTGCCTGGCGGTGGACGGCCCGGCAAAGCGAGCAGGTCATCTTTCCGGCCATCCCGCCAAACTGGGGAGCGTGGAGCGCGTGGAAGCCTTCCCTGGCGCAGGAAGTAACACTCCGCGATGTGCGCAGCAAAATACCCCTCTATGTGGCGCCTTATGTCCTCACCGGGCACGGACTAACCAACGAACTCAACGACGACGAGACAGCCTACGTCCAAACCAGCGAACCGGAGCTGGAAGCGGGTTTGGACGTCAAGGTCGGTCTCACCAGCAACCTCACAATGGACCTGACGCTTAACACTGATTTCGCCCAGGTAGAGGCCGACGATCAACAGGTCAACCTGACGCGATTCTCCCTTTTTTTTCCTGAGAAACGACTCTTTTTTCAGGAGCGGTCGAGCAATTTCGATTTTATTTTCGGAGGACCCAACCGCCTCTTTTACAGCCGGCGTATCGGCATCCATGACGGGAATCCGGTACGTATCCTTGGCGGCGCCCGGATTGTCGGACGTGTTGGATCTTGGGATGTGGGACTCCTCACCATGCAGACCGACCGTGCCGAGGATGTCGATTCGCAAAACGCCGGCGTGCTTCGTCTGCGCCGCCGGGTCATAAACGACTACAGTTATGTGGGCGGCATCGTCACGTCCCGCTACAGCAGCGCCAACGCATATAACCTCACGTACGGACTGGACGGTATTTTCCGCGTCAAGGGCAACGATTACCTCAAGGTGCAGTGGGCCCAGTCATTCGAAGACAGTTTAACCAATGATCCCTTCTCGGCGCGCCCGTCCAAACTCAGCGTGAACTGGGAGCGGCGCACGCTCAAGGGGTTCGCCTACGATCTGATGGCCACCTATTCGGGAGCAGACTTCAATCCCGGACTCGGTTTTCAGATGCGCGATGATTACACACGATTGGGCAATCGCATCCTTTACGGCTGGATTTCGGATGAGGCGTCGTCCCTCTTGCGGCATGATGTCTTCTTGGATGGATTTCTGGTGCGGCGCAACAGCGACGGATCCACGGAATCTGTGGAGATCGGCCCGGGCTGGGAATTCATGACCAAGTCGAGCGCGATGGGCAAGGTCGAGGCCAGGACCTACTATGAGGACTTGACCGATTCTTTGTCCTTTTCCGACGATGTGTCAGTTCCGCCCGGCAGCTACACTTTTTTCGGTGTGAGAGGATTTTACCTTTCGCCCATGGGCCGCATGTTTTATACACAAATTAACCTGAATGCGGGTTCGTTCTATGACGGTTGGCGCGCCACGGTCAATGCAGCGCCGACATGGTCTGTCTCGTCCGATCTGGAGCTGTCCGGCTTTTATGAGATTAACCGGGCGGTGTTCTCCAAACGGAATCAGGATTTGACAGCCCACATTGCCCGCCTACGCGCCACGTGGATGCTGAGCACGGCCGTCTCGTTTTCAGCTTTCGTGCAGTATAGCAGCGCGGCGCACACCATGATCGCCAATGTCCGGTTTCGCTTCAATCCCCGCGAAGGGAATGATTTCTACCTGGTGTTCGACGGAGGCGTCAATACGCACCGGTTCCTTGAACGGCCCGTTGCACCGCATATTGCCAGCCGGACGGTGTTGTTGAAATATACATATACATTCCAATTGTAAAAGATCCGATCAGCCTAAGACCAGAAAAAGGGAGGCGCCTTGGCTCTGAAAGCGAAACGCATCGGGCAGGTGGGAGCGGTCAAGGTCCGCGGCACGCTGACAGGAGGGGATGAGACACAGGAAGTGCGGAACACTGTTCAACAGTTCCTAGACAACGGAACAGACCGCATTGTGCTCGACCTCTTCCGCGTCAAATGGATGAACAGTCACGGCATCGGCATGCTCATGGGCGTTTACTCCATGGTTCAACAGGCCGGCGGACGGATCATTCTCTCCCGGGTTTGCGGCAAGGTGCAGGAGCTTTTAGAGACCACGAAGGTCATCACTTTGTTCGAGAGGGCGGATGATTTCCGTGAAGCTGTAAAGCGTTTGGAGTGAGGTTCTGTCCTTGAGATGAAACACAAAGGGCACTGAGCAAGAAGAGAAGTGCGGGAAAGGGTGCGAGACTGACAAGTAAACGACCACCCGCAAAGCGGGTGGCTTTGAATTCACCGCGTAGCGGTGGATTCAAAGTAGGCACGTCAGTGCTGACCAGTTTAGGATCGAGAACCACTGGCAGAGCCAGTGGTTTGAAGATCAATCAATTGCCTTTATGAGTTTGAGATTGCTTCGTCCCCCGAAATGTCGGGGTCCTCGCAAAGACAAGAGAAATCGTGACTATCAAGCAGAGGATTGGAGATCAATATGATACAAGGTGTCGGAGTGACAATGAAAATACAACGTGTCCGTTTTAAAGGATTGCTATCCATCCTCTGGCTTGCGATGTCTCTCAATGCACAGACGCGCATTACGCCGCAGGATATCGTGAAGCCTGTGCAGGCACGAAACGGCATGGTGGTGACCAGCGAACCGCTGGCCACGCAGGTCGGCGTCCATATTCTCGAAGCAGGAGGCAACGCCGTGGACGCGGCTGTGGCCGTGGGGTATGCTCTGGCTGTCACACTTCCCCGGGCCGGGAACATCGGAGGCGGCGGATTCATGCTGGTCTATTCCGCTCGGACGGGTGAGGTAACGGCCATCGACTACAGAGAAACCGCGCCTGTCGGGGCGCATCGCGATATGTATCTTGACGATGACGGTGCTGTGGATACGGAGCTGGTCCGACACAGTCATCTGGCGTCGGGAGTGCCTGGCACAGTGGCGGGTCTGAATCTGGCGCTTCAGCAATTCGGCACCATGTCCCTGTCCGAACTGATCGATCCGGCTATCCGCCTGGCCGAAGAGGGATTCATCGTATCGCCCGAACTGGGCCGCAGTCTGGAGAGCGCATCCCGTTTGTTGGGGCAATGGGCATCCTCCCGTAAGGTGTTTTACAAATCCGACGCGTCTGTGTATGAATCCGGCGATCGTTTCGTCCAGCCGGATCTGGCGAAAACACTCAGCGCCATTCGTGATAACGGCCCGGACGTGTTTTACGCCGGTGCCATTGCGGATTTGATCGTCCGCGAAATGGCGCAGCACGGCGGCCTGATTACCAAGACCGACCTGGCCGGATACATCCCTGTTGTCCGCAAGCCTGTACACGGCACATACAGGGGATACGATGTCTATTCCATGGCGCCGCCCAGCTCCGGCGGCCCGCACATCGTGCAGATGCTGAATATCCTCGAAGGATTCGACCTGTCCGCGTCAGGCCACAACACGGCGGCCGCCATCCACCTCATGACCGAAGTGATGAAGCGTGCCTACGCCGACCGGTCCAAATATTTGGGCGACCCCGGTTTTATCCGCATCCCGCTCGACGGCATCCTCTCCAAATCGTACGCAGCGGATCTGCGCAAGACCATCGATCCTGCCCGCGTGACGCCCAGCAGCGCGATTGCGCCGGGACATCCACCCGGAGCTGAAAGCACGGAGACGACTCATTTCTCCATCGTGGACCAGTGGGGCAATGCGGTGTCGAACACCTACACGATCAATTTCAGTTACGGTTCGGGCATCGTGGTGGAGGGCGCCGGATTTTTGCTTAACAACGAGATGGACGATTTCAGCGCCAGGCCGGGCTTTCCCAACGACGACGGTCTGGTGGGGGGCGAAGCCAACTCCATTGCACCCCGCAAGCGGATGCTCAGCTCCATGTCGCCGACGATCATCCTGAAAGACGGCAGGCCCTTCCTGGTTACAGGCAGTCCAGGCGGATCACGCATCATCACCACGACGCTCCAGATCATCCTCAATGTGATCGATTACGGCATGAACGTGCAGGAGGCGGTGAATGCGCCGCGCATGCACCACCAGTGGCTGCCTGATGTGATCCGCCTCGAAGAGGGATTCAGCGCTGACACGATCCGCCTGCTGAAGGAGATGGGCTATGTTGTCAAGATCGGCGAGGCCATGGGATCAACAAACAGCATTCATTTCGATCCGGTCAGCGGATGGATATTGGGTGCGGCCGATCCCCGTCGCTCCGCTTGTGCCGCAGGGCATTGAGTTAACAATACGATCCAAGATAATGCAGGAGACACCGAGATGCGAAAATCCGTCCTGTTCATCCTCAGTTTGATTCTCGCTGGATTGTCTGGCTGCGCAAATTCGGCTGATCCAATTGCCGAAGGCGAGGCTGCAAGACAGGCAGTTGTCCGTCTGTTCGACGCGTTGGCGCACATTGATGCGGACGCCATGCAGGAAACAATGGCTGAGGATTTCCGACTCGTCGAGGCAGGGGAGGTGCACACACGAGACGAGGCCATCGCGATGATCAGCTCCCTTGAAGGAAAAATGGCCGAACGTGCCAATACTTTCGATTTCATCCACACGCAGGTTGAAGGCAGCCTGGCGTGGACGACGTATCGAAACGGAGCGCACATCATGATGACCGATGGCAATGTCCGGGACGTGAAGTGGCTCGAGAGCGCGCTTCTTCGCAAGTCCGACGGCGTCTGGCGAGTGGTTCTGCTCCACTCCACACGACTGGAATCAGAGTAGGCGATCATCCACCGGATGAGTTCGATTCCGGAAAACCACAGAGATCACTGAGGAATGATTCATTCAAGAAATGCCATATGATATTTTGAAATTTGGAGGTCTCGATGCAAATTCACAAGATCATGTTTCTAATTGTTTTGGCGGCGGCTTGCGTGTTGCTTGCATGCACATCCCCGAAAACGATGGTGGCGATCCAGACAGAGCTGGGCGACATCCGGGTTGAAGTCGACGAACAGGCAGCGCCGGTGACGGCCACCAATTTCCTCCGATATGTGGACGCTGGATTGTACAAAGGAGGCTCTTTTTACCGCACTGTGACCATGGCAAACCAGCCCAATAACGATGTAAAGATCGAAGTGATTCAGGGTGGACGGCGTCGTTCCGAAGGTGAGGACGGCTTTCCGCCTATCGAACACGAAACGACGGAGACGACGGGCATTCTGCACAAGGACGGTGTCATCTCCATGGCGCGTGGCGAGCCAGGTTCAGCCACGTCAGAAATCTTCATCTGTATTGGCGATCAACCCGAACTCGATTTTGGCGGCGCGCGCAACCCCGACGGCCAGGGATTCGCCGCTTTCGGCCGTGTTATCATCGGCATGGACATCGCCAGGAAGATCCAGAAGCAATCCGCTGATGGCCAGGCATTGACGCCGCCTATCGCTATCCACAACATTGTGCGGTCAAGATAAGGAATGCGCCGCGTATCCCACATAGTCCAGTCGATTGCCACGGCGCCTGTTGTTTTTTTGCAGGGTATCTATACGGTCCTGTGCGTCTCGGCGATCATCCTCGCCTCCATTCTTTCGATGCGGCATGTAATGCAAAGCATCGTTAGAATTTGGGGGCGCGGTATTTTTTTGCTTATGGGCAAGTGGATTCACGTGACAGGCAGCGGCAATATTCCAGAAGGCCGCCGGTTCATGGTGCTGGTCAATCACGCCAGCATTTACGATATTCCCGCTGTGATGGCGGTCTTTTCGCACGTGGTCTGGCTTGGCCGCGCGTATCTGCTGCGCATCCCGCTGTTCGGACGTGCGCTCAGGATGCTGGGCTATATTCCAGTGAGCCGTAATCCGTCGCACGAGGGCATGCGCATCATCACCGAAACGACACGGTACGCTGGGAACATCACGGTGGCCATCTTTCCCGAGGGAACGCGTACGCTGGACGGCCTGTTCGGCGATTTCAGGCGGGGTTTCATCCTCATCGGAAAGCGGACCGATCTGGATGTTCTCCCTGTGACGCTGAATGGCTTGTTCCATCTGAAATCCAAGATACGTTTTCGGATTGATTTCACACAGAGAGTTGGCGTCACGATTCACAAGCCCATTCCGAACACGTTGTTCAGGAGGATGTCCAAAGAGCAGATTTTGAAGGATATCAGGAGAACGATGGAGTCAGCGTACGAGCCTGTGGGATGATTGATCTTCAAACCACTAGCTCTGCCAGTGGTTCTCGATCCTAAACTGGACGGCAGATACCTGCCTACTTTAAGCCCCCGGCTCCGCCGGGAGTCTTAAAGCCACCGCCTCTGGCGGTGGATCGTTTACTCACCTGTCATTCCGGATAGGCTGTAGAAAGGGCAACGTGACGAAAGGGAGTGAACACAAACGCTTCCGTTCGTTAACAGAAAAGATTGGAGAATGACACAGAACGTACACCAACAGAGGGAGACATCGATGACGGAACAGCCACATTGGGGATTCATCATCAATCCGATTGCCGGTGACGGCTTCGCCGGTCAGTACACGGATGTGGTCAAACAGCAGATCGCGTCGCGCAAGCTCGATGCGACTATCCGTTTTACCGAGCGCCGGGAGCATGCCAGAGAATTGTCCGCAGCCCTGGCAAGAGAGGGATGCACGCACATTGTGGCCGTGGGCGGCGACGGCACCATCAACGAAGCGGCAAGCGGCATTCTGAATCTGGATCACATTGTGTTTGGAGCCGTGTCTGCCGGGACCGGGAACGATTTTATCCAGATTCTCGGATTCCCGGAGCGCTTCACAGATTCCGAGTGGGACATCCTCTTTGAACAGAATACCATTCTGATGGATGTGGGACTCTGCAACGAGCAGGTCTTTCTGAACGGCATGGGCCTCGGGTTTGACGCCAAAGTAGCGTCCGAGAATTACTCAATTGATGAAACTGTGGAGAGGGTGGGCGGATCAAATTACCTGTGGCACATTCTGAAAAACTTGTTCTTTTACAGGGAGGCTGCTTACACATTCAGGAGGGGAGATATAACCGAGACGTCCCGCATCTTCATGCATACTGTGGCCATTGGACGCCGGTTTGCTGGGGGGTATTACCTGACACCCAGAGCCATCGCCGATGACGGCCTGTTCGATGTCTGTGCAGTAGAACCGCTCTCTCTCGTCCGACGTCTCAAGCTTTTCCTTCAGGTGCCGAAGGGCAAACACATCTCAGATAAAAAGGTACGATATTATCAAGCGGACAGTCTCTCCATTACTTGCCATCAAACTGTTCCTTTTCATCTCGACGGCGAGCTTTTTTTTGCGCAACAGTTCGAAATGTCGATTTTGCCGAAGAAACTGCGCATGATTTTCAATCCCTATGCTGCGCACTATTTTGCTTCATCATCAGGAAAAGGCTGAGTTTTTATCAAGACAAGGCTGATGAAATGATGTGATTGCTTCCTCCCTGCAAATCGGGACGTGCATCAACTTCAATCTGATCTGGTCATCCGCCACTTCAAGTAAGGTGATCCCGATTATCTTCCTCCGGCGCTCATTAGTTCTGCGAGCAGGTTTCGAACATCCATAACATTGGTACAGTAGTATTTGGCTTTCGAGATGCCCATTCCAACTTTGATGGAATAGGCTTTTTCGGGAAGAACGTCAAAGAGATCTTCATCTGTCCAGTCGTCACCCACGGCCATGATGAAGTCCCATTTTCTTGAATCTATCCAGTGCCGTGCCGCCCGACCTTTGTTGATGCCTGCTGTTTTGACTTCAATGACTTTGTTCCCCTTCAACACCATGAGGTTTTTGTTTTCTGTCATGTGGAGCAGTTTCTCGATTAGTTCGCGTGTTCTGACAAAGGCCTGTTCATGACTGACCTGCCGATAGTGCCAGGTCAGGGAGTATGTTTTTTCCTCACAGAATGATCCGGGCGTGCGGTCGACAAAGGTCTCAATCGTGGGGCGGATTTCTTCTTTCCAGTCGTTCTGCATGAAATCAAGAAGATGCCACGCTTCGTTGTGATCTTTGAGCCAGACGCCGTGTTCGGCGGAGAGTCCGATATGAAGCTCGCCGAACCAGTGATCCAGTGTTTCCCGGTCACGCCCACTGATGATAGTAATCAGGTTGTTGGGATCAGTCGCCAGATGATGCAGAATGTAAAGAATGTTGCGATCGGGTTTGGCTTTCTCCGGTTTCTTGGTAAAGGGAATCAACGTACCGTCATAATCAAGAAGGATAAGCCGGTTCGTTGCCGCAGCATAGTGTTCAATCAATTCGCTGCGGTGTTTCCTGGTCAGCTTCTTCGTTTCCACATTGTCCTGCTGGACTTTGAGTTTATCGAGTGAAGATATGAAATCGCGCTGCCATGTGGTGATATCGTAACGCGAGAGGCGTTTTTTCATCACAGCGTTGCGTTCTACCTGTTCCGACTCGGGCATGATTAATGCCTCATAGATGGCTTCGGCGACATCCTGCATACTATTGGGATTGACGATAATGGCTTCGCCCATTTCTCTGACAGCGCCGGCCATTTCGCTTAGAATCAACACTCCCAGGCCGTCCTTCCGTGCGGCAATATACTCTTTTGCGACAAGATTCATGCCATCTCGTAAGGGTGTGACGAGGGCAACATCAGCGATATTGTACAGAGATACGACCTTCTCGAAGGGCAGCGACCGGTAAAGGTACCAGATGGGCATCCAGTCGATGGTGCCGTGTTTGCCATTGATGCGGCCCACCAATTCATCCACGTATTGCTTTAAATTTCGATAATCGACCACGGTAGTACGGGTCGGGACTGCTAACATAATCAGAGTGACGCGCGATTTATACTCCGGGTACATGTCTAAGAAATGATCAAAGGCCTTCAAGCGCTGGGGAATTCCCTTGGTGTAGTCGAGCCGATCGATGGAAATGATAATTCGGCAATCGTCCTGAGTTTTGCAGCGGCTCTTCACTTCACTGAGCCAGCCTGTTTCGCAGCTTGCATCGGCAAAACGTTGATAGTCGATACCCATGGGAAAGGCATCTACCTTGATAATGCGATTATCCACAGTCAGCTGATCGAATGTGTGTTCGTAGCCAAGAACACGGCGAACGCTACTCATGAAATGACGGACGTAATCGTACGTGTGAAATCCGATCAGATCAGAGCCCAAGAGCCCATCGAGAAGTTCTTTTCGCCAGGGCAGCAAGCGAAAGACTTCATATGAGGGAAAGGGAATGTGGAGAAAAAATCCGATTTGGGTATCAGGACAATGCTCTCTCAACATTCTCGGCAGAAGGAATAAATGGTAGTCGTGGATCCAGATGATGTCATCTGGTTGGGCTACTTGTTTGATTGTCTGTGCGAACAGCCGATTAACGTGCCGGTACGACTCCCAAAGTTTATTATTATAAATTGCGTAATTAGAGAAATAGTGAAAGAGAGGCCAGATGGTTTTATTACAGAAACCACTGTAAAATTGACGGATGTCTTTACTCGAGAGGAATGTGGGGATGCTCAGGTAGTCGTTTTTCAGGGTGGATTCAATGGTGCGCCGTGTATGTGCGTCGATTGTGTCAGAAGCCAGACCGCACCAACCTATCCAGAGACTCTCATGCTCCTGGTGAAATGAGTTCAGACCTGTTGCCAAACCACCGACGCTTTGGCGGATGTTGAGCGTGCCCTTCCGTTTTTCGATCGTAACAGGCAGACGATTTGAAACCAGTAATACTCTCTGCATGGCGTCGCTCCTTCCTGGCGCCGATAAATTTGGATGTATCGACTACTGATTAAAGAAATGCGAGATCGTCAGTCCCAACTTTTCAGCAAGATGGATGAAGAATTGAGCCGCTTCGGGATCGTGACGCGACGAGCTCCATAAGTAGTTTGCCAATCCGGCTTGCGCCAATCCGTACCATGCCACAACAACCTGTCCAACCGCTGCGTAGCCGATGGCAATTTGGCCGCATCCGAAGAGAAGTGTAACAGCAATCTGGCTGACAGCAGTCAAACCGAAAATGAACTGTCCGAAACCAAAAAGGAAGCCCACGCCGATCTGGGCAAATGTGATGAGTCCGATGCCGAATTGCCCGATGGCGATCACGCCTTTGGCTACGCGGAATTTGCCCCTGGCATCCCGTCCAAACGCGATGTGAACGAGGGGATAGCCGTAGACCGTCCTTTCCGATTTCCATTCGTAACCAGTGCCGGTCCATATTGCTCGCGCTGGATAGGGTGCGCCGCAATCAGGGCACGATTGGGCCTGGTCGCTGATCTCATGTTTACATTCACGGCAACGTGTCAGCGCCATGTGTTGTCACCTCCACACCAGGTCATTATCTGATTCCAGCCTCAAATTGATCAAAAAGACTCCGATGCGTAGTCCGACATCAGATCAATTGGTATTTCTGAGAATGTCTTTCCCCTGCATTCGAAACGGTCCGCTAGATCTTAAAATCCCAGGTCGATTCCGGCCAGTGCAACGCGCTGGCCGGCGAAGTTGTAATCCGCATGAATTTTTAGAATGAACAGGTCCAGGGCCAGGCCGGCTGTCAATCGTGTTCGATTTTTCGCGTCAAGCTGAAAGGCGATGCCGATGGTCTCCCCGTCTTCTTCGTGGGAATAGGCAATGTCAAGGCTGCCTGTTTCGTATGCGATCCCGCCGTAAAAACAGAGCACACTCAACGAATAACTCGCCTGTACGCCGTAGACATTCGTTGTGGCTTCGATCATGTCACCGATTTTAAATGTCTGCCTGAAGAAACCCGCAGCCAGATCCACCGGGCAAAGCGGGATGTATTGACTGATGCTGTGACGGAATCCCAAACCAAAGAGTGAAATATCTCCAACATCCTCGTCGATGTTGTATTCGATCCAGCGGATGGTGGCCTCTGTGCCAAATATGGAGCCGATAGTCAGTTGCGGCACAGCGAGGGGGAAGATGGATGTGTTCCAGATACCGCCCGGGAACTCCTGTCCATCGATATTGACACTTCCTTCTTTTCCGAAAATAGTGGAGAGTTCCGCTCCTGGCGCAGGCGTCCAGTTATACTCCGCAACGGGTTTGAATGTCTTCTGCGATTCAGAGATAAACGACCCCATGACTTTGAGGCCCAGGCTGATGTGAAAACTCATACGGGGAATTTTCGCAGAACGGTAGAGGCCGCTGTTCAGGTTCGCGCTGAATGCGTCGGCCAGGGGCTGGAGATACATCCGGCCGTTTTCCGACGTGTAGACAGAGATGTCGTCCTCGAGGCCTTGTCCAGACAGACAGGACGCAGCGCCGAGAATCAGGATGATGATCCATGTTGACTTTCTCATGTTAAACCTCCTGCCATTGTTGTGTAAAGATTTACATGAACAGTGACGCATGGTTGGCCAGCAGTTTCGGATAAGCTTGATCTCTGATTAAGATAGCAGAATAATAGATTTAAACAGGATACAGCATGAGAAGAGGTGCCGTGGTTTTAACATATAGATTTTCTAACCGATTGTCAACAATTAATAGGACCGGACACACATAGACCGATACGCCCGATCCTCTCTAAACGTGATCCTGACTAATCTATTCCTTTTCAAACCATAATGGATCAACCGTGATATTCAATTCCACAGTTTCTACAACGGTCTCGGAGGCCCTTTCGCCGTTGGCCCAGGAGATTGTCCTTGTGGGCATGCGATATCCGTTTGTCTCCTGATAATCTGAAAACACGTCGACCATTTCAGCGGGACCCTGGGGTGTGACAGAGGTATAGATGAGTCCAGCTGGAAGATCAGTGGCTGGATTGAGCAGCAGGCGGAAAGTATAATCCTTCACTGTGATGAGGATCTCCTCTGTTTCAACGCCTTCCAATTGCCGCTGTCCGATGTACTGTGCCTGATCCGCCTGTGTGAAAAAGATGACCGGATCGCGCAGGAAGCTTTCAGTGTACATCTGTCTCTGGTTGTCCGGCAGCGGCATGGTGCCGCGTCCGGTCATGGACATCCATCCGTCGGTGCCCTTCAGGACCATGATCATATCACCCATGGGCGTTGAGATGACGCCGCGCATCTGGTCGGGATAAACGATGACAATTTCTCCGGCCATGTCCATGTCACCCATGGGCGTAACCTGGGTGAGTTTGAGTTTCGTCTTCATGTTTCGGATTGTTTTCAAGACATCCAGCCCACCGCAGGCTGAAGCGGCTTTATCGAGAAGCGCTTTTCCCCGTGTCAGAGATTCGGCAGTGGCTTCGGGCGCATCCTCTTGCTTCGGAACAGGAATCGAGATGTCGATTGTGCGGACGTCTCCGAGTGTCGAGAGAGGTTTGTCGAAATCTTCCTTTTTACCTACGACCAGGATGTGCACGGCGTCGGGTTCGAGATATTGTTTGGCAACCCGAAGAATGTCGGCTTTATTCACGTCCTCTACCTGTTTGATGAACTGGTCCGAAAAGTCGGCAGGATAGTCGTGATATGCCAGCGTCATCATACGATTGACAATTTTGGCCTTGCTGTCGAAGTTAAACACGTAGGAGTTGAGGATCTGATCTTTGGCGCCTTCCAGCTCTTTGTCAGTCACTTCTTCTGTCATGATGCGTTTCATCTCGCGCAGCATGATCTCTATGGCGTAGACAGTCGATTGCGATTTGGTCTGGGCGCCTGCGCTGAAGATGCCGGGGATATCGTATCCTGTGCCGTAATTTCCCCAGACAGTGTAGGCGAGGCCCTCGTCCGTCCGGATGATTTTAAACATCCGGTCAAATGAGAGGATGCGGTTCATGACGGAGAGGGCGGGATAGTCTGCATTGCTCTTGAGTCCGCCGAGGTGACCAACCAGGATGTTGGACTGGTTGACATCCTGTTTGTCGATGAGGTTGACCGTGTAGGAGTTCTGAACAGCGACTTCCGGAATCGAAGGTGAATCCGGAGCGTGCGATGTCCATCCCCCGAAAAGTGTTTCAAGCTTTTCCATCATTTGATTCGCCGAGAAGTCGCCCCAGACTGCCATGATGATGTTTTCCGGATGCATGAAACGTTTGTAGAAAGACACAATATCATCACGCGTGATCGCGTCGATGGTGGCGTATTCCGGATGTCGCGCATATGGGCTGTCAGCGCCGTAGACCAGTTTGTTGAATTCTCTGTTGGCGATCTGGTTGACAGCATCGTTCCGCCGTGAAATGGCTGTTTTCTGCTGCACTTTGGCCAGGTCGATTTTCTCTTCGGCGAAAACCGGTTCGAGCAACATCTCCTTCAGGATCGCCAGCACCGCATCAAGATCCTCCCTGAGCATCGAGGCAGTTAGAAAGCCCGATGTTGCGCCCATTCCGCCTTCGATGGACGCGGCCATGGTCTCGAGTGTCTGGTCGATTTCATCCCCTGTCATAGAAGAGGTCCCCCCGGTGCGCAGCACGTCAGCAGTGATGTCGGCGAGTCCAACCTTGTCCGCCGGTTCGCAGGCAGATCCGGTTCTGATCATGGCGCGGATATTGATTGTGGGGAAATCGTGATCTTCGACAAGAAACAGACGGATGCCGTTGTCCAGTGTTTTCTGTTTGACCTCTGGCAACTGAATTGAGTTGAGCCGGGGGAAGTCGAAATGATCTTTTGGCTTCTTCTGGGCGATGGACAGGCCACTGCATACTGTGATCAGGATGAGAATGGCGGCCAGAACCTGTTTGTATGTTATTCGTTTCATTGCAACCGTCCCTTCGTTCAGTTTTTTAAAACATGACATGATCCGTCATCCCGAAAATCAAAGAGATGTCTCGGGAATGATTTCGCCGATTGTGCGGTTCATGTCATCCAGCACCTGATTGGCCACCCGCCGGATGTCGTCAGCAGTCACGGCTTCAATCTTCTCGATTTGGTTAAATAAGGCACTCCAGTCTCCCAAAACGACCTCGGCGTGGGTTAACATCGCTGCGAGGCCGCTGTTGGATTGCATGCGGTCAAGAATCCCTTTTTTCGCCGTGCGTTTATATTTGGTCAGTTCAGCATCTGTGATCGATTCCGCCTTGATTTTCTGGATTTCCTCATCGATGAGTTTCAGACACTCTTCAGAGGTGTGGTCTTTCGATGAGATGGCGAAAAAAGCGATCAGGTTTGGGTATTTGCTGCCCGGCCAGCCATTCATGCTGCCGACCTGGGCTGCGACCTTTTCCTTTTTAACCAACAATTCCCACAGACGTGAAGACCTTCCCTGACCAATGATGTTTGCCAGGGCTTCGAATACAGCATCATCTTCGTGCGTCTCAGCCGGCCTGTGGTATCCCATGATGAGAATGGGTTGTGATTTGGCCACAACTGTTGCACGCCGCTCACCCCATTGTTCCGGCTCGACCGTGCGAAGTGGTTCAGGTTTATTTCCGCCAGGAATACGGCCGAAGTAAAGCTTGGCCAACTGAAAGACTTTGTCTGCCTTTACATCACCAACAATGGCCACAGTCAGGTTGGAAGGTCCATAAAACCTTTGAAAATAGTCGATGACATCGTGGCGCGTGATGCGTCTCAAGTCGGACATGTGTCCCAATACCGAATGGTGATAGGGGTGGGCCTTAAAGGCCGTGGCCACAAAGTCCTCAATCAGTTTCCCAACAGGCTGGCTTTCGAGGCTCAGTCTGCGCTCTTCCATGACCACGTCTTTTTCCTTGTAGAACTCCCGAAATACAGGATTCAGAAAACGGTCGGACGTCATGGCCATCCAGAATTCCAGTTTGTTTGATGGCAGGCTGTTGATGTACTGGGTCGCGTCACAGCTGGTGTAGGCGTTGATTCCGGCGTCACCCTGACGCATCATCATATCGAAATACTCGTTGTTGATGACCAATTCTTTGGCCTGTTTTTGTAGTGATTCGAAGGTTTCTTTCATTTCTGCGAGAGCTGTCGTGTCTGGATTGAGACGTTGTTTTTCCAGATTAATTTGGTCATAGAGAATGTCCATGCGGTCCAAGAGGTCTTTTTCCGATTTGTAATTCTGGGTTCCCACAGTCGTGGTTCCCTTGAAAGCCATGTGCTCCAGAAGGTGTGAGATGCCGGTGATGCCGTCTGTTTCGTTTGCCGATCCGACATTTGCGTAGACATGAAAAGAGACGACTGGCGCATCATGCCGTTCCACTACGAGGAATGTCATCCCGTTTTTTAACGTGTTTTCTTTGACCTGGGCTTTCATTTTGTCGAAGGTCTGGGCTGAAAGATTGATGGTAGTGAAGAGTCCGACAATCAGAAGCAAGCCCATTAATAAGAAGAGAGGTTGTTTTTTTCGCATATATCAGTCTCCTTGTATCTGTACGGGATTCTTTTTTACTTAAGTCTAATGCAAGATATGTAGTCCATATGAAAAAAGCAAGTAAAAACTCTGGACGCAAACACCATTTCTCCTTGACAAGTCTTTTATTTTTAATTACCTTTCCATCACGTGTTGCGTTTGACATTGGCGATGCACATGCTTTTTACGGCATGGTTGTTCTTTGTTTGCAGCGGAAAGAGTTGGCAGTTCCACCGATTCCTGTTAAATGATAAATATGTGATGTCACGTACGGATACAATCAGAGGGACGGAGGAGGTAAAGCCTGTGGAGAAAATTCTCATTGTTGAGGATGAGGAAGACATCCGTGATATGTTGGTCGAAACCCTCAGCCGGCTCAATTACGAAACTGTCATCGCTGAAAACGGACAAATCGGACTTGAACAGTTTGAGCGTCATTCCGTCTCATTGGTGATTACCGATATCCGCATGCCGGTGATGGATGGTGTGGATATGCTGAAAGTCATCCGAAGGCAAGATAAAAAAGTGCCTATTATCGTGATTACAGGATATCCGTCAGTTCGGTCAGCGGTTGACAGCCTGGTGGAAGGAGCCGATTATTATCTGGTCAAGCCAATCAATTTGACCGATCTTGAGGTCAAGATTGACAAGGCTCTTCAGAAGACCAAGATGCTGCACTCTCTGGATGTGGCGAGAAAGGCTACATTTTTTCTGGTTCTCACGATTCCCTTATGGATAGGATTGGGGATCTTGCTAGCGAAGCTTATTTAAACAGTCGTGATTTGATAATCATTTTGTTGGTTTACGAGCTTGTCGTATCCACAGGGCTTACCCTTAGCTTTTCCCAAAAGAAAAAATGGTATGAATCTGCCAGCAAGCGCATTCTCCGTGGCTTGCCGCGGGGAGCTTCAATCAATGTTTCTGGTGCCGGAATCCGGCGATATGGTGATGATGATCCGGTTGTCTGGTCGTGCTGTGATGCATTATTTTGGAGATGAACGTCATGATTGATTGTATTAAAAGACGTCTTGTTATCGTATCCCTTTCTCTGGTTATGGTCACGGCAGTGGCTGGTCAATCCGGATCTGTTCAATGGAATGATTCGGACCGATTGCGCGGTGTTGATCGAAGCCGGTTTCACTTTGCTGTTTTGGGTGACCGAACAGGGAGTGGGCCAGACAGCTGGAAAATTATGATGTCAGCTGTACGCGAGATCAATCGACTCAGTCCCGATTTTACTGTCATGGTCGGCGATGTGATTGAAGGTGATGATATCGGTCCTGAGGCCATTGTATCACGCTGGGCTGAAGCCCGCAAGGTGCTTGATTCACTGGATGTGCCCTTTTTTCTTGTTCCGGGAAATAACGATATTTGGAATCCTGAAAGTTACGCCGCATGGAAGAAGATCAACGGCCCGACCTATTCGTCCTTCACACACCGGGATTGTTCTTTCATCCTGCTTAATTCTGAGGAGGAGCGCAGCCACGGCGAAGCGGGATTTGGAGCGCAACAGGTCCGTTTTGCGATTTCGGAAATCGAGAAACATGATCCTGCCCGGCCTCTTTTTGTGTTCATGCATCAGCCGGCTTGGATGCTGTCTGGTTCTATCAGAGAGCAGTGGGAGACCATTGCCTCACATCTGAAGGGCCATAATGCCACAGTGTTTGGCGGACATCTCCATATCCTGGCTGTTGACGGTTCCGGTGAGACACGCTATGTGCTGGCCGGGCCGACTGGCGGACAGCTGCGCCTGGCGTACAATCCGGACATGGCAATATTTCACAACTACGCCTGGGTGACGGTTGATGGATCTGATGCAGCGCTGTCATTCATCGAACCCGGCCATATCCGATCAGAGGAGATGGCCCGTCGCGCCTATTCGCGTTATCAAATGATCCTAAAGCTGATCGAGAAAGATCCGCGGGCGCTTCAGCTGTTAAAATCTCCTTGATCCACAACGGATGAAGTTGTATATTTTATGGAATGACTTTTGCATGACTCAGTGGACTGTATGAAAGATTTTGTAACATTTTTCAAACGACCAGACCTCAAGCAACCCGTCTTGCTGGCTGCATGGCCGGGCATGGGCAACGTGGCCCTGGGGGCAATGAAGTATCTCAAAGATCACCTGGAAGCCACACTGATCGGTGAGGTTAATGCGCAGCACTTCTTTGCTCCCACCAGCGCATTGGTGTCAAAGCAATTGATACGCCCGCCCGATATTCCCAAGAATCAGATCTTCGAATATGCAGGATCAAGGAGCAACCAATCCATTCTCTTTTATCTGGGCAGTGCGCAACCCATCCCGCACAGGGAGTATGCCTTCGCTGTTGAGTTGCTCAACATGATGAAGCGCATCGGTGTAACGACCGTCTATACAGCAGCGGCGGCTCCTTCAGATATGCATTTCAAGTCGGCGCCGCGTATCTTTGCCGCCCCCAATCAGTCCGAACTGCTCATCAAGATGACCGGTGAAGGCGTTCATTTTATGAGCGACGGAAACATCGCGGGACTCAACGGCCTGCTCATTGCTGTGGCTCGCGAGTTGGGCATCCCGGGCATGTGTCTGTTAGGTGAGATCCCCTTTTTCACCGCACAGGTCGAGTTTCCCAGGGCGTCTCTCGAGGTGCTGCACGTTCTCTGCAAGCAGCTCGAAATCGACGTTGATCTGGTGGATCTGGAATTGGCCGCGGAAAAGAAGGAAAAGGAACTCGAACCCCTGGCCAATCTCTTGTCCCGCGGGAAAAGTGGAGAAGAACCACCGAAGCATGGGGAGCAAGTTGTTCCTCAGCAGGAGGAAAAAATTCCCCAATCGGTACGATCGCGTATCGAGAAACTGTTCAAACAGGCAGAGTTTGACAGGACTTATAAAAGCAAAATGCGGTTGAAAGAAGAGTTGGACCGATGGGAACTGTTTGACGACTATCTCGATCGGTTTCTCGACCTTTTCAAGAAAAGTACAGGCGAGTCGTAGGATTTTCCCCTTGTCAAGATGCTATCCTGAATATCCCATTCCTGCCGTTAGCGGTGTCGTTTTGGACGGCCACGGTCGTGCGCTGCTGGTGCTTCGCGGCCGGCCTCCTGCCGAGGGCTTGTGGAGCTTACCCGGGGGTGTGGTGCAGTTGGGAGAAGACCTGCCGGAAGCCGTCCGGCGGGAGATCCGCGAAGAGTGCGGGCTGGATGTTTCAGTCCAACATCTTTTAGATGTGAATAGCCGTGTAATTCATGATGCGGATGGACGCATACAGTATCACTATATCCTGATAGATTATCTCTGTTTGCTCGAAGATGGTGTCCCGCACGCCGGATCGGATGCATCTGATGTCCGATGGGTGAGAACGGATAAATTATCCGACTACCCTGTCACTGAAGGACTTGAGGATCTGGTGCAAAAGGCGCAGGTGAAGATGTCGATGATTTGAGAATATTTTCCATTTTTCGTAATTAAAAGGCCCGGCGGTTCGATG
>CAZDVF010000004.1:0-22073 GCA_964508725.1 uncultured bacterium
AGCTTGCCAGGCCAGATGAGGGCGGTCTTGACAGCTTCACCCAAACCAGCCCATATCTCACGGGGAGCCAATGTCTTCAGCATATCAGGATCGGCGATCACCATGCGCGGTTGCAGAAATGCGCCGATAAGGTTCTTGCCAAGGGGATGATTGATGCCGGTCTTGCCGCCCACGCTGCTGTCAACCTGGGCAAGGAGAGTCGTGGGGGCCTGGACGAAATCAACCCCCCTCAAATAGGTTGCGGCCACGAATCCGGCCAGATCGCCGACAACACCGCCGCCCAGCCCGATGACCAGTCCGTCCCGTTTCAAATTCTGGCGGATGAGAGCCGTGTGCAGGTCGGAGAAGCGTTCCATTGATTTGGAGAGTTCACCATCAGGCACGATGTGAAGCCGAGCGCGGATGCCGGCATCAGCCAGAGAGTGCATGGCTCGGTCTCCATACAGGCGCGACACGGTTGCGTCCGAGATGACAGCCGCTTCGGCAGCGGGATGTCGTTCCCGGATCGATTGGCCCAGCCTGTCCAGTGCAGACGGCTGGATGAGGATGGGATAGCTGCGAGAACCCAGCTCGACATGAATTTCCATCAGGGCATCTCCTCGAGCAGTGCAGCCATCATGCGGGCAATGCGGTCCGGCGGCAGGTCGTTGTTCAAGTGCAGAAAGATGTCTGCCTTGCGGTAGGCGTTCTCCCGTTTTGTCAGCAAGTCGCGGATGCAGTCCAACCGCGCCTGTCCCTCCGTTCCTGCCAGCAGGGGGCGGTCTGTCACATCCTTCAACCTTTCGTTAAGGATTTCCGCGGGGAAGGATAAAACAATGGTGCGTCCGCTTCGTCGGAGCAGATCCCAATTGACGTCATCGAGCACAACGCCGCCACCCAGAGCCACGACCTGTCCGTTTTGCCCTGCAATGGCTTGCAAGCATCTCTTTTCCAGATGGCGAAAATGGGCTTCGCCGTGTATCTGAAAGATGTCAGTGATTGACAATCCTGTCTCCTGCGCAATACGGGCGTCGGTGTCCACAAAGGGGCGATCGAGCAGTTCAGCCAGGCACTGACCCACGACGGTTTTACCGCATGCCATGAAACCGGCGATGTAGATGTTGTCAATCCGTTTTTGCATGGGTGCGGAAATGGTTGATCATCTGGTCCACCGAGTCGCCGCCGAAGCGCTCGCAAAATGCATCTGCCAAAACCAGAGCCAGCATGGCCTCTCCCACAACACTGACAGCCGGCACAGCGCACACATCGGATCGTTCCTTGTGCGCAGAAACGGATTCTCCGGTTTTGAGATCCACAGACGGCAAAGGGCGCGTCAATGTGGGGATGGGTTTCATGGCGGCACGGACGATCACGGGTGTACCGTTGGTGATGCCGCCTTCAATACCGCCGGCGTGGTCGCTGGTCCGCGCTGGTTTGGATTTTGATCCCGGCATGATGGGATCGTGAACCTGTGATCCCAATTGACCGGCATTGTTCCAGCCGTCGCCAATATCCACAGCCTTGATTCCCGGAATGGACATGAAAGCCGCGGCAATGCGCGCATCCATCCGGGTGTCCCAGAAAACGTAACTTCCCAGTCCGGGGGGGGCTCCCAAAGCTGTCACCTCGATCACGCCGCCAACGGTGTCTCCGTCCGCCTGCGCTCTGGAGATCGCCTCCCGCATCCGTTCGGCAGCGTCGGGATCGCCGCACCGGAGATCGGACGCTTCGGCCCGGTCGTGCAGGGCCCGGATGGTGTCGGCCCAAGTGTTCGCTTCTCCGTCACAACAGGAGAGAAAGGTCTTCTCTGTCTTTTCGGCATGAATCTGGATCACATGGCTGCCAATCCACACGCCGAACCGGTCCAACAACTGGCGGACGATCGCGCCCAGGGCCACACGCACAGCAGTTTCTCTTGCACTTGCCCGTTCGAGCACGTTGCGAAGGTTTTGATGCCCGAATTTGAGATATCCAGCCAGGTCGGCGTGACCGGGTCTGGGGATGGTTACGGGCGTGTCGTCCCGTCCGTCCCACACGGCCATGCGCTCCTGCCAGTTCTCCCAATCCCGGTTCATGACGGCTACTGTGATCGGGCTTCCCAGAGTCACGCCGAACCGCACGCCCGACCGGATGTCGGCCCGGTCGGTTTCGATCTGCATGCGTCCGCTGCGGCCAAAGCCTTTCTGGCGGCGGGCCAGTTCGCGGTCGATGGCGTCGCGGTCCAGTTTCAAACCGGCGGGCATGCCCTCGAGAATGCCTGTCAGCTCCGGGCCGTGCGACTCTCCGGCGGTCAACATGCGAAGACGTGTCATGATTTGGAGTACTCCTGTGTCATCTTTGTCCAAATTTCAGAGAACAGGTCGTCGGACAGGTGGCATTCCTGCCAGATCTCCTGGGATGCGATGGCCTGGCTGATGAGCATGTCGAGGCCTGAAATGGTGCGCGCGCTGCGGGATTCCGCTTCACGCAAGAGGCGTGTCCGTACTGGATTGGGCACCAGATCGAAGACGACTGTATCCGGTTGGATGACTTCCGGACAATCCAGCGGAGAGGCGTCAATGTCGGGCCACAATCCAACCGGGGTGGCGTTAATAATGAGATCGGCTTGAGCGACCTGTTCCGAAATCTCATCAGGGTGGATCAGGTTCCAGGTCCACCCGGTCTGTGAGGAGAAATCCGCTTCAAGTTTGCCGGATCTGTTTACGTCAGGGTCCGTTACGACGAGCCGTTCTACCGGCCATGACCGGAGGGCCTCCACAACCGCCCTGGCCGCGCCACCCGCGCCCAGCAGGACAACGGTTCCACCGAAGAAAGATCCGTTCCTCTTCAGTGCTGATCGAAATCCGGTCACATCCGTGTTGAATCCGATGAAACGACCCGACCGGCTGGCCACTGTGTTGACTGCGCAGATGCGCCGGGCGAGCGGATCCAGTTCGTCCAGCAGCGAAAGAATCCGTTCCTTGTGCGGGATGGTCACGTTGAAGCCGGGATGTTCATATTCCCGGCATTGAGCCACAAAGTCAGCCAACTCAGATTCAGAGACGCGTACAGCTTCGTACTGTCCGTCCAAGTCAAGCGCTGCAAAGATCAGGCGGTGCAGTGCGGGCGAGAGAGAGTGGGCCACGGGATCACCGATGACGCAAAAGGTATCCGTCTTCTCAATCACGTGTCAGTCCGTTCAACTGCCGGAAAAAGAGGGGATCAGAGATGTCGGCACACGTCGCGTCTTCAATCACGGTGTCACCCTCGGCGGCAAGTCCGGCTACAGCGAACGGCATGGCGTTGCGGTGGTCTCCTAAACTTCGGATGTGCGCGCCCCGCAGGGTTTGCGGTCCGGGGATAACCAGGCCGTCGTCCATTACGTCGATTTGAACACCCATGGCCCGCAGATTGGAGGCCACGGCTGCGATACGGTCGGTCTCCTTGACGCGGAGTTCGCTTGCACCTGTGATGCGGGTTTCACCTTCCGCATGGGCTGCTGCCACAGCCAGCACGGGAATCTCGTCGATGATGCGGGGAATGTCCGTCTCGGTGATCCGCACCGCGCGCAGGGATCCGCCGCGAATTGTGATGTCGCCGCGGGATTCGCCGCTCACATCCTTCTGGTTTTCGATGCGGATATCCGCGCCCATGCGACATAACATGTCGAGAATGCCGGTTCGGGTTGGATTCAGTCCAATGCCGGGGAGTGTCAACTCCGAGCCGTCCAGGATTGCTGCAGCGACCATCCAGAATGCGGCTGAAGAGATGTCGCCAGGTACACGGATGTCCGTTCCTCTGAGTGTGGAAGGGCCATCCACCCAGACTGTGAGATCGTCCAAGCCCACGGGCACGCCGAAGAAGGGCAGCATGCGCTCGGTATGGTTGCGGGAGCGGGCCGGCTCGGTCACGGTGGTCCGTCCGTTCGCACACAATCCGGCGAGGAGCAGGCACGATTTGATCTGTCCACTTGGTACGGGTGAGGTGTAGTTTGCGCCGTGCAGAGCGTGTCCGACGATTGTGAGCGGAGCGCGTCCGCCTTCGGACGATTTGATCTCGGCTCCCATTCGTGCGAGTGGATCGATGATCCGCCGCATGGGACGATTGCAGAGTGATCCGTCCCCTGTGATTGTGGATGTGAAGGGTTGCCCGGCCAGGATGCCTGCGAGCAGGCGCATGGTGGTGCCGGAGTTGCCGGCGTTTAGTGGATCGGCGGGAGGCGTGAGTCCCTGTTTTCCGCGACCGTACACGACAACGCCGTCGTCCGTGCGTTTCATGCGCGTGCCCAGGGCTTCGAGACAGGCGGCTGTGCTGGCCACATCTCCGCCGCGTGACAGATTGTGGATGTGCGTCTTTCCCTGGGCCAACGCGCCGAGCAAGAGGGCACGGTGTGAAATGGATTTGTCTCCCGGAACCGTGACGCGACCCGAAAGGAAACGGGCGGGATGAATCGTGTAGTCGGATTTACTCATGCTGTTTCTGATTCCATCGCAGTTTGGATTTGGGAATCCATCTGCCTGTTCCTGAAAGCCAATCCGATGATGATTAGCAGAATCACCCCGGATATGAAGACATAGGCCGGCATTGTGGCGGCGTCACCTCCGGCGTATGCATGAAGGCCAGAGAGATACAGGTTCACGCCGAAGTATGTCATGATCACCGTGGAAAAAGCTAAAACCGAGGCAACGCTGAACGTGAATGGACTGCGCAGCCTGGGAATGATGCGCAGGTGCGTCACCACAGCATAGACCAGAATGATGATAAATGACCATGCTTCTTTTGGATCCCAGCCCCAGTAGCGGCCCCAGCTCTCATTGGCCCAGATGGCGCCGAAGAAATTGCCGATGGTCATGAGGGTGAGGCCGACGAGAAGCGACCGTTCGTTGATGCAGGCAAGGCGGAGGATGGCGTTGTCCAGCGGTCGCCGGTTTTTATCCGTCTTCCCGATGAAAAGGAGGAGGGAGAGAAGCCCCAGACAGGCGCCCAGAGCCAGAAATCCGTAGCTCGATGTGACGACAGACACATGGATCACCAGCCAGTGGGACTTTAGTACGGGCACCAGATTGGTCAGTTGCGAATCGACGCCCGGGTTGTGGGCGACTGTGAGGAGGAGACCCGAAAACAGAGATCCCAAGGCAAGGGCAAGCGGTGTGTGCCGGACAAAGAGAAAGCCGGCCATGACTGCGGCCCAGGCGATGTAGACCATGGATTCGTATTTGTTGCTCCACGGCGCATGTCCCGCAGCAATCCAGCGGAGGATGAATCCGGCGGTATGGAGCATGAATCCGATCGCCAGGATGACGATTACAGCGCGAATGCATGCATCCAACAACCGGCGGGTGAAAGCCAGTCGCGCCAGAGCCGCCAAAAGTAGCGCCAGTCCTCCCCACAGGAAGAGGGGTGTCAAACGATAGAAGATTTGCGTCTCGTTGTAGAGGATCTCGGCTTCCCGTTGCGTTTGTGACGGCATCACCTCAGCTCCAAGGGAAGCCTGATACGCGGCGATAGTGGCAAGAGCGCGGTCTGCAGCATCCCATGATCCGGATATCAGACTTTGATTCACAGATGCGATATAATTCGTCAGCAGTCCAACAGCAACAGAATCTGCTATAATCCGGTTATCGTGAACGAAGGCCCATGTGTGATTGCGATCGCCAGGTACGGGGAACAGGCGTAAAAGGCGTCCTTCCAACAGTTCATTGGTGAGATCGAACCGCTCCTGAAGGCGGATGAGGGCCTTGTCTGACCTTGTCCGCTTTGCAGGATTTTTGGCTTTAACAGCTTGAACCTCCCGAGCCAGACGAAAAACGCTGGCTCCCGGATATGCCGCCTCTTGAAGAGAGACAAGGGTGCGACGGCTGCCGAGTCCCAGCATGAGGCGGATTGCGGGATCATCCACCCGAATCAGGGGGATGGTTTTCCACAAATCGGGTCGAATCAGGATGCCGAGAAGAATCTGATCAGGATGCAGATCTGCGAGGTTTCGCGTTCCCGCAATGTTGGAGAGGATCTCGTGGGCAAGTGAGTTGACCGGCTTCATGCGTCCCAAATCATCCTGGACGATAAGCGCGCCGAAGCGGCGGGCGTGGTTTTGATCCACTTTGCGGAGTGTGGTAAGTTGTTCAGTCTGCGCATGAACGGGCAAAGCGCTGGTGAGGAGCGTCCCCAATCCGACGACACAGAAAAGAGCAAGAGGAGTGATTGTCAGGCGGCTCAGTTTTCGGGCGAGCGTCCGAAACCGGCTGCGAGGATGGAACAGGTTGACAACCAGTGCGATCATCAGCAGGGCGTACCCTGCATAAGTGATCGGTGTTCCCGGATCGTGCGATACCGAAAGAATGGTGCCCTGTTCGTCTCCGTCAAAGAATTGCTGGAAGAACCGGTATCCCCGATGCTTGAGGATGTGATTCATGTAAATCCGGTAAGGGCGCTCCAAATTTTTTTCAGCATCGATTAGAATGACTTCGCTTGCGTACGACGCAGGCATGCGCGATCCGGGGTAACGCTCGATTTGGAAGTCCGTCAGTTTTAGAGAAAATGGAAGCGGTGTCACTTTGGGTCCGAAGGTCAGGGTTGCGGTCAAGTCGTCCACTTTTACCGTATGAGATTTGCCCTGGGGCGCGTCGTGTTGAAACAGGGTGAGATGGCGGAGCGCATCCTCTGTTTCAATCTCCAATCGTACAGCCTCAAATCCCCGAGCTTGTGCGCCGGGATGCCTGCCTTGCTGGTGTTGAACGGGAGCTGCGTCGATTCGTCCTTTCGGTAAAAAACGTTGCAACGCGAATTGAAAACGATCCGATGTGTAAATGGCCATGGGCTCCAGTGTTTCGGATTGTCCGGGCGGAATATCCGTTCGCTTCTGGCTGCGCATTGTTGTCTTAGTCAGCGCTTCGGTTGAAGTGACGGTGAGCGCGCCGTCCGTCATATCCAACCGGATGGCAGGGAGCGTGTCTGAAATCTCCGTTCCGAAAGCGACTGAATACCCATCCAGAACAATGCTGTCCGACAGCTCCAGGACGATCTGTTCCGGTTGTTCGCCAGAGGAGACCATCAGCGATGCGACGGGTCCGCCGGTGGCTTCATCCACAGGGACGGGTCGAGCGTTTTCAAGATATTCCACGCATCTTAGAGTTAGATCAGATTCGTTCAATTTGAGGGTTTTGGCAAACTGCGCACGAGATGGTGTGATCTTCTGATCCAGGGCAGATTGCCTGATCCCATCCGTTACGGTAGCCTGAAGATACGATCGGGATGAAAGGAGTGTGTTTGATTCGCCACCTTCACGGATGTGCATCAGGCCCTCATGACCTTTATAGCGCGTCACGCCTGCCCCCAATACAATCACAAGAAAAGCAATGTGAAACAGGAAGGCGGGATATTTGCCTTGCTTCCACATGCGTGAGTGGAAGAGATTTCCAACCAAGTTCACGGTGAGCCATATCAGCAGGATTTCAAACCATCGGGCATTGTAGATCAGATGGCGGGCTGTATCGGTTCCGCGTGCATTCTCGATGAATGTTGCTGCGGCCACTGCGATTGCACAGACCATAAGGAGAGCGACGGCCGTTTCCATTGAAAAGAGGATTTTTCTTAAGCGTTTCATGCAGTGACTCCCCTTGATAACTCCGTGAATTTAAAAATGTAAGAAACACACTCTTCTTTGTCAAGTAAAAGGTATCAGAAGAATGGTGAAAGAATGTGTTGAGATTTGATGGACCAGGCTTTTATCCTTGACAATCATTTGAATAAATGATATATTAATTATCTATAGAGTTGTAATCCCGGAGATTACGGCAAAGCAGTCGGCATCCTGTGAATGAGTGGTGATAGATGGATAGACCAATAAAAAAACAAGATAAAGACAGTGGTTTTCAGTGGAAAAAGGCGACGCGGACTCTCATCTTCTGGATTCTCCTCTTTCTGGGCACAATCTACATTGTCCAGGTTTTTCATCTGGGCAAAGCGAAAGAAGTCGAGGTCACCTATTCTGAATACAGGCAGTTCCTTGATAGCGCCGCCATAGAACGCGCTAATGTGCAGGACTTTGTTTTCCATGGTGAGTTGAAGTATGAAGAAACCATTATCCGGAACAATGAGACGTTAAAATTTCAGCGGTTCAAGACCACCCTTCCTTTCGTTGATCGTGACATGGTTACAGAGTGGGATGAACTGGGTTTGCGTTACGAATTTCGAAAAAAAACCACGGAATGGTGGGGATATCTCATCAGCATGCTGCCGTGGATCCTGATTATTTTTCTTTATATTTTCTTTCTGCGCCGGATGCAGGGCGGAGGTGGCGCCAAGGGAATTTTCAGTTTCGGTAAAAGCCGGGCGCGATTGTTGTCAGAAAACCTTCCGAAAGTCACATTTCAGGATGTGGCTGGTGCGGATGAGGCCAAGCAAGAGTTACAGGAAGTCATTGAGTTTCTCCGCTCTCCGGATAAGTTTCAGTCGCTGGGCGGACGCATCCCGAAAGGTGTTCTTTTGTTAGGCCCTCCAGGAACGGGTAAAACATTGTTGGGACGGGCTGTGGCAGGCGAGGCCAAGGTCCCCTTTTTCAGTATATCAGGCGCTGATTTTGTCGAGATGTTCGTGGGAGTAGGCGCATCACGCGTCCGCGATCTGTTCGAACAGGGTAAAAAGAGCGCGCCTTGTATCATCTTCATCGATGAGATTGACGCCGTGGGACGGCATCGGGGCGCCGGGCTTGGCGGCGGACACGATGAGCGGGAGCAAACCCTGAATCAGCTCCTGGTCGAAATGGATGGATTCGAGACCAATGAAGGTGTCATCCTTTTGGCTGCAACCAACCGACCCGATGTGCTGGATCAGGCCCTCCTTCGTCCCGGACGCTTTGACCGGCAGGTGATTGTTGATCGGCCAGATGTCCGCGGCCGCGAGGGAATCCTCAAAGTCCACACCCGCAAGATTCCGCTATCCAAAGATGTGAAGCTGCCGAACATCGCCAAGGGCACACCAGGATTCTCCGGCGCTGATTTGGCAAATCTGGTCAACGAAGCTGCTTTGCTGGCCGCCAGGCGTGACAAGAAACATGTCGAGATGACTGATCTTGAAGAGGCCAAAGACAAGGTCATGATGGGTGTTGAGCGCAAGAGTATGATCATTACAGACGATGAGAAGCGGAGCACGGCGTATCATGAGTCGGGACATGTACTGGTTTCCAAACTCATCGAGGGCTCTGATCCGGTTCACAAGGTGACGATTATTCCGCGGGGTCGGGCGTTGGGCTTAACGTCCTTTTTACCTATTGATGAGAAACATAACTACACCAAGACATACTGCCATACCTTGATGACCCATATGCTGGGTGGCCGCGCCGCAGAGATGATTGTTTTGAATGAATTATCCACGGGCGCAGGAAATGACATTGAACGGGCAACGGAACTCGCCCGAAAGATGGTTTGCGAGTGGGGCATGAGTGAAAAACTGGGTCCTGTCTCTTTCGGAAAAAAGGCTGAAGAAATTTTTCTTGGACGGGAGATCACACAGCATAGGGATTACAGCGAGGCTACTGCTATTCTGATCGATCAGGAAGTGAAACGACTCATTCAGGATGCAGCAGAACGCGCAGAAAGTTTGCTACGAAATAATGAGGAGTCCCTGCATCGATTGGCTAATGCGCTTCTCGAACGTGAGATTCTGGACGGGGAAGAGGTTGATCGCATTATCGCAGGGAAACCTTTGAAGCGCAAGCGTGTTCAGCGTCAAGCTGCTACAAGGAAAACATCAACCAAGAAACCAACAGTCAAAAAGAAACCAACCAGGCCGGCGACCAAGGCCCTGAAGAAAACAGATAAAGCATCCGACAAACCGTCATTAAAATAAGCGGGAGCGTGGGTATGCCTGGTGCGGTTCTGACGAAAAACATCCGTTTGCTTTTCTCTGTTCTTCTGTTATCCGGATGGTTTTGCTGCAGTCATTATTCGAATCAACGCGTCGACCACAAACGAATCGGTTGTTTCCCGGCCATCAATTCCGAATCAGGTTTGTGTGTCGCGTTGACTGATGCCGTGACCGCCAAACTGACCGAGGCATCTCCTAATGACTGGCTGGTTTACCAGCAAGACTGGTATTGGCGCGTTATCAATTCTGATTCCTTAACCGAGCCATCCTATCGCATCCAAGCCGCCCGGCGGATTGGCCTCGATTTTCTCGTGTCATGTGAAGCAACACAATCCAACGATGAACTGTGGCAACTCCGTTTCTTATGTCATGAAGTGTCAGGAGGACGGCAAGTCTGGCGAATCGAAGAACGTGTCGCGTCCGCGGACGTTGATGCACTTCTCAATCACGTCATTGCACACATGTCTGAAATGCTCGATACGGATTTTTGTCAAAACGAAATCAGAACGCAATATCCTCCAGTTTTATGGAATCAGTTCGGAGAAGCTCGTTATCATGCGTTGCGGGGCGAGTTGTCCGATGCAGAACAGATCTATCGCAGCAACTTGAATCAGTACTCACAGCCCAAGATCCTGAATGCACTGGCGGGTGTACTGCTCCGTCAGGCACTGGAACAAAAAAAAGAGGAAGGTATTCCTTCCGAAGCGTTGTATGTTGAGATCCACGATCTTCTCCGGCGCTCCTTAAGCCAGGACAGTTTGTCCAGTCAAACCTATCGGCTGTTGGGTCGCCTTGCGATTCAACAAGAACGATGGAATGCGGCCCAGCGCGCCCTGTTACGCGCCAGTGATTTGTCACATCGCGAGGATCCGCTGCTCTATTTTGATCTGTCCCGCCTGCATCAATCGCGCTACCGAGCGATGGGTTTCTCATCAAAGTCCGATCTGCTCAAGCGTGCGGTGTATCTGAATCCTGCTTTTGAGGAAGCCTGGATCGAGCTGGCCGAAGGTGCCTATTTTCAAGGTAAACCGGATCAAGCCGAGTCCATTTATCGCCGAATGATCACAATCAATCCGCGTTCTCTGAATGCTCTTTTGGGATTGGGCAGGCTTTACGCCTATCGCAATGATGTGCTGCGCATCATCAACGTGTATCAACGAATTTTGGACATTGATCCAACCTGCACAGTTGCATACTACAACCTGGGTATCGCCTATCTCAATGACCACAAAGAAGATGAAGCGTTTCGCCTTTTCAAACGGGCCATTGAACTGAATGAGCATCCAGACAGCTATTATTATCTGGGGATCATTCATACGAGGCGGGGTGAGAGGGAGGAAGCATTGGCTGCATTTCGTTCACGCATTCGTCTCAGACGCGGCCAGAATGATGCCTTCGCCGAGGAGGCGCGCAAACATGTGGTTCGGCTTTTATCTGAAATGGATCAAACGTAATGATAACAGTTTCAGCCAATGACGGAAACCAGCCGTCTGCAATATCTGATCATGCGTCGGTTTCTTCCTCAGGAAAAGATCGTTACGATTTGCCTTGCGGAGATCGTGTGCTTCATCTTTCGCAGCGAACCCACGTCATGGGGATTCTCAATGTGACGCCGGACTCTTTTTTTGACGGCGGCCGGTATGAGGACACGGATCACGCAGTGGCGAAGGGCGTTCAAATGGCTGAAGAGGGTGCGGACATCATTGATGTGGGGGGTGAGTCTTCGCGGCCAGGCGCTGATTCGGTGGACGCTGACAAAGAGATCCGGCGAGTCATCCCTGTGATTCAGGCATTACGCACACAGGTCTCAATCCCCATCTCCATTGATACAACCAAAGCAGTCGTTGCAAAAGCCGCCATTCATGCTGGCGCTGCCATGATCAACGACATCAGCGCCCTGGGTTTCGATCCGGATATGGCTCACGTGGCGGCAGAAACAGGTGTTCCTGTGGTGCTTATGCACATGCTTGGCACGCCCAAAACCATGCAGAAACATCCAATCTATCAGGATGTGGTCCAGGAGGTCATTGCATTTCTTCGGGAGCGAATTACAGCGGTAAATTCGGTCGGTGTCTCCAGAAAGCAAATCATTGTTGATCCCGGTATCGGTTTTGGAAAAACCGCATTGGACAATTTTGTTATTTTGAAGCATCTTAACGCTTTCCGAACGCTGAATCAGCCGCTTTTATTGGGTGTATCGCGCAAGTCATTTATCGGCTGGGCTCTTGATTTGCCTGAGAGTGAACGACTCATGGGCACAGCAGCAGCGGTGACAGCATCCATCATGAATGGCGCGCACATCATCCGGGTACACGATGTATGTGAAATGAATCAGGTCTGTCGTGTCACCGATCGGATTATGCATACTGGCGTTAGGGCGTAGGATTTTCTTTTGCCAATCCTGATTGCGCCTGGATGGTTTTCGATCAATCGGAATGCTGATTTGGAATGAGTATTGTCTTTATTCAATACGCCAAATTTTGTATATATTGTTTTTCAAGATGTTAGGAATGCTCGGTCGATTGGCAGGTTATTTGCTTAAAATAACTGAATCTGTTCAAGTTATCAACCATCAGGTTAATGATGAGTTTCAACATTAAACTGTTTCAAATCGGATTTATCCCCGTTGGCATCATCGATGTCCTCGATATTCTGCTTGTATCATACATCCTCTACAAGCTCTATCTCATCATGTACCGGACACGCGCTGTTCAGATGTTCATCGGCCTTCTTCTGATTTTTATCGTTTCCTTCTTAACCCAGGCCCTGAACATGCAAGAGATGTCATGGATTTTCAGAAATCTCAGCACGGTCTGGCTAGTGGCGTTTGTTATTCTCTTTCAGCCCGAACTGCGCCGACTCCTAACACTGATGGGACAGAGCCGTCTGATTCGTTTTTTCACAAAAGAACAAATCAGCGAAGTCAATGAAGAGATCGCGCAAGGGGCTGTCGAGTTGTCACGCAGAGGATACGGCGGTCTGATTGTTATCGCTCGCGACACAGGTCTCAGAACCATTGTTGAGACAGGAGTCAAGATTCAATCATTGGTGACATCCACGCTGATCGTTTCAATTTTCAATCCCCGGTCTCCGCTGCATGATGGCGCCATTGTCATTCAGAACGACATCATTGAGGCGGTTAAATGCATTCTGCCATTGAGCAGGGACCCGAGCCTGGAGTATCAGTTTGGAACGCGGCATCGTGCGGCTATCGGAATATCTGAAGAGTCGGATGCATTGATCATTGTCGTTTCTGAAGAGACGGGAGCGATCTCTGTAGTTGAAAATGGGGATGTATCGCGTGGTCTTGATTATAACACGCTTCTTGAAGCAATCGATCGCGCGCAGCATTACAAGACTCCAAAAACACGGTCTGTAACGTAGGCTTTTAATGTATCAATTCTTGAAAAGCATTTTCCTTTATTGGATTCTCTTCTTAACCGGCATACTGTATAGCCAATCACACATTACAACAGAATCCCTTGGATCACATCGTTTCCTGGTCCACTGTTTAACACCCAGTGCAGCAGGATTGGGGCAACAGATAATCCCGACAGAACAGGGCCAAGTCACAGTGTTGTCCCCTGTTCGCAACCGGATCCTTCTTTTATCCTCAAGTCCGCAACTCGATTATCAGGTCCGGAGCGAAGAGATTGAAACGCTGACATTTGATAAACCCGTCCGCTTTGTTGAGGATATTCCAATCGGTTTGGCAGACTCGACAGATCTGTCGTCCAGATTTTTACAATGGGATTCTGATGTGGTCCGTGTCAAACGTTTGGGGCAACAGGACGGGAAATGGCTCTTTCTGGTTCATTTTCAATCCTTGAATGGTGTGAATCAGGGAGCAACGGTTCGCTGGCTGACGCGATATACCATTGAGATGCATGGTGATAATATTGAAGTCGTCAAGGATTCCAAACAACATCGTATGCTCCTGTCAACCATACAACTTGACGACAGATCAGACCGGGCATTTGGCAAGAGATCCGCGATACCGGATGCGAATATGTTTCAATTTCCTCCCCGATTCCCACGGCTGAAGATCCTGATCAGCAAGGAGGGCTGGTATGTGATCCCACAGCCCATGGTTGTTCAGGCTGGTTGGGATGTGAGAGCCATTGATGCCAGGCGTTTACGGATTGTCGGCAGGTTCGGTGAGATTCCAATTGTATTCAGGGGCGAATCTGATGGATCGTTTGATTTCACAGACGCTGTCGAATTCTGGGGCGAGCCCTTATGGGACGAAGATGAGAACGGTGACAAGCGGCTTGATCCTTTCTCTGTTCAGAATGTATACTGGCTGGAGCTGGGTGAAACGGACGGCTTGCGCTATGCACAGGAAGAGGCGGTTGCATCCGCAATCCCAGGAACGCAGAAAGTTTATCCCCGATCCTTTCCCGATCCGCAGCATTTTGAAAAGGATTTGTCCTTTCACAGGCTGGGATACGTTCTTGAAGCCGATGACGCAGACCACTGGTTTATCAACACGGCCATTGCAGGCGGAACAAAGTACGACTATCCTTACACACTCCAGAATCCGGATCCTTTTTCATTGCAGATGCCGACACTGCGTGTCAAGCTCCGCGGACACGCCGCCAGCCTGACACAGAATGCAGTTGATGTGTATTTGAATGATCAATTCGTCGCGACTGCGCCCTGGGCGGGATATCAGGAGATCACTCTGGAGAGCGAACCCTTCAGTCCGAGCTATCTGGAAGAGGGTGAGAACACGCTGACCATTGTGAACCGGGCGGAAGAGGGTGTGCTGGCTCCTGTTTTTCTTGACTGGTTTGAATTGACCTATCCGAGACAATACGTTCAAAGTGACAGCCTGCTTCGATTTTTTCCTCCTCAGTACAGTTCCGGGAAAACCTGTCATTTTCAGATCGATGGCTTTTCCGAGAAATCGATCGAGATCTTCAAGGTCGGGATCAGTCGCATCATGGGCGCGTCCATCACGCCGGTCGTGGACACGCTGGGTGTCACGACGCACCGCCTTGAATTTGAGGATGACATCGTCCGCGAGGACGCAGCATATCTGGCCGTATCGCCGGCGGGAAAGAGCCTGCCAGACAGTGTGGCGTTTGTCGAGGATCCCGGCCTGTTGGCCGCCGGTCTCGGCGCTGATTACACCGTTGTCGTTCCAGCAGATTCATTGGGGGAAGATCCGCTGTCCGAACTGGTCCAGCTTCGGGAATCCCAGGGACTTCGCGTTCAGGTCGTGCAATTGCAAGATCTTTACGACACCTTCTCCAACGGCATTCCCAATCCCGAAGCGATCCGGTCGTTCCTTGTCCACGCCAGGCGGAACTGGAATCCCGCGCCGAGATTTCTCCTCCTCGTTGGAGATGGATATTTAAATAACCGTGCGATCAATGTGTCCAATCTGATCCCGGTGAAGCTCGCGCAGACCACCAAATTCGGTGCTGCTGCGTCCGATCACTTCTACACGCTGCTGGAGGGAGACGACGATCTTCCCGATATTGCGGTCGGCAGACTTCCAGTGAGCACGGTGTCCGATCTTCAGTCGGCAGTTTCCAAAATAGTGGCGTACGAACAGAGTCCGCCTGATGCATGGAAGAACCAGTATCTCCTGATCGGCGCTGCCGGACACGACAATGTGTTCCGGTGGCAGTCGGAGCAGATTATCCGACACCAAATGGAACCGGACTATACGCCGGACCGGCTCTACCTGTCCGGCAATCCCTCCGATCCCAATGTCGGCGGGACGGAAGACCTTTTGCGTAAAATGCGGGACGGTCGTGCGTGGATCAATTTCCGCGGGCACGGCGGCGGCGCTATCTGGTCCGACGCCGGCCTGCTCGACCTGGACGATCTGCCGCTGCTGGAAAACCGCGGCAAACTCCCCATTGTCACCAGCATGACCTGTTTCACGTGCGATTTCGCCAGCAGCCGACTCTCCCTGGGCGAGGGACTGGTGCTCCAGAAAGAGACCGGCGCTGTGGCCATTCTGGGCGCCACGGGTGTCGGGTGGGTTTGGAACGACTATTATTTCCTCCAGGAGCTCATCCTGGCGATGCAGGCTGATCCTGCCGCAACCCTGGGCGAGTGCATCCGGCGGGCCAAAACGGCCTATCTTCTCACGCACGGCGGCGATTTGCCCCGCTCCGAGGTGTACCAGTACACGCTGCTGGGTGATCCGGCCACACGCTTGCCATTCCCAAAACAAGCGCTTGCGATGTCGCTGCCGAAGCGGTCTTACGAATCAGGAGACGTGATCCAGATTTCTGGAGAGACATCCGATGTTCCCACACATCTAAAGCTGGATCTCACCCGCGCTGACCATTCCACTTCCGAGCAGATGTCCCAAATGTCACCCGGACCCAAGTGGCAGCAGGAGATGCAAATCCCCCCCCATTTTCAGGACAAAGAGGGGGGAATCCGCGCCCAGGTCTGGAACAGCGAGACCGGTTTTCACGCCCACGGTTTTATCGATTTCACGGTGGGATCGGCATTTTTCGATTCCTTGTGCGTTTTTCCCGCGTCACCGACTTCGGACGATTCACTGCGATTTGCTGTGACTGTGGATGACATCCAGAATGTCAATTCTGTGTGGTGCCGCCTGTTGACGCCATATCCCGATACGCTGGCTATGCAGCGGACTGGCCCTGCAGGACGCTATGTAACGGTGAATGCAATCGGTCCGCTCGATCCAGGAGACTATCTCTCCTTCGCATTTCTTGTTGAAAACCAAGCGGGTGTCTCAAGCGGAAGCGATACAGTCCGCCTGTCCATTCCTACCCGTGCTGACCCGATGATGCGTTCCATTTCACTGACAGGAACGGATCAGGTCAATCTGACCGCACAAATTAACAATTGGGGTGGTGAATCAGCACAGCAAGTCATCGTCCGGTTTGTCTGTCCACAGACAGCTTTTATCGCCGACGATACCGTCACAATCAAAAGTTTTATTGACACGGTTGTTTGTGTTCCCTTTTCGCCGCCTCTTGGAGAAGTAGATGTAACTGTTATTCTGGATCCTGACTCAGCGGCCAATGACCAGCGTCGTGAGAACAATACGATGAGCCGATCCATTCTGGTCAACCGGTTTAACGTGACGCCGGAATTGGGAGCCATCCTGGGTTCGGCTCAACCAGATACAGTCGGTTTGCCCGGCAAGGTTCTGATGTCGATTCCACCCGGTGGTGTCAGCCGGTCATCCGCGCTTTGTTTCGAGATCTCGGAATCCGCTGAAGGATTTGAACAAATATCTGTGTCCCTTCCGGCCATCATGGAAGACCCCCCTCTGCTCAAAGACGCTGTCGTGGATCTGATTTCTGTTGCCGCTGATTCATTGCGGCCCTACCGCTGGGATCAACAGATTAACCGCTGGGTGATGTGTCCCCACGAACGTCTCATGCAGCGACTGCGCATCAAGACGCGAGAGCTGGGTCTGTTTCGATTGATGCGGTCTGACGATACAGCGCCGCCGCTGGTCCACATTCAGGTCGATCAGCAGCCGTTAGCAGACGGAAGCTATGTTCCAAAGTCCCCGACATTCTCAGTTGTGCTCGAAGATCTCTCGGGCATTCGGCTCGCCCAGGATCAACTGACTATCACGCTTGATGATGCAGAACAGCCAAGGTCGTCTCTGACCTTTCCCGATTCGACGGGCGATCCCACGCGGACTGTTGTTTTGTTCCGTCCACTCTTGACCCCGGGAGAGCATACGCTTTCTGTTCGCGCTATCGACGTTCACGGGAATGTCTGTCAAACCGAGACGGTACGCTTTCGCGTCGAGACCCGGCTGTCTATTCAGTTTCTGGGGAACCATCCCAATCCCTTCAAGAGGGAAACCACGTTCGTTTATGTTTTAACGGATGCTGCGCAACACGCATCCCTCAAAATCTATACTGTTTCGGGGCGATTGGTTCGAACATTCGATGATGCAGATCTGGCCTCACCCGACTATCATGAAGTCCAATGGGATGGAACAGATACGTGGGGTGATGATGTGGCCAACGGCGTTTACTTTTTTCAAATCAAGGCGCAGGGCCAAAACGGACGTGATACAGTACGGGGAAAAATCGCTAAAATTCAATGATACGTGATTGTGACATCCGGCACATGGTCGGAATCCTCATGTTTATCGTCATCTCTTTACATGGTATTGCTCGCTGCGACGATGATTACGCTGCGGCTTTCCTCGATATTGGCATCGGCGCCCGTGCGCTGGGTATGGGTGGTGCTTATACTTCTTTGGCCGATGATGGTACGGCGTTTTACTGGAATCCAGCCGGTTTGGGTTTTATCGATAAAACATCCTTAACTGGTATGTACGGACCCCAATTCGGCCTGTTTGACAATCCTTTGGGACAGTTTCATTTCCTCGGACTGGCACAACCGTTGCCCATGGGCGCAGTGATTTCCGTGAACTGGATTCGCCTGAGTGTGGATGATATTCCGGTTTATTCTGATCTGGCGGGAGGCTCGTACTGGGACAGGCTGCATAACATGTCACTGCGGCCTTCCGGTGAACCAGAGGGATATATTCAGGACAAGGAAGACGCCCTCTTTTTTTCATTTTCCAGGATGAATCGTTTGCAGCTGGATCTGGGATGGGGATACTACGATGTGGGCATTGACATTCCCTTCGGCGTGAATTTCAAGTGGATTCGGCAGACCTTGGGTGATGCCGAGGGGTCCGGTTTGGGCGTGGATGTGGGAGCCATGGTCCGTTTCCATCTCGACGATTTTATCCAAAACGAGAATTTAGGCCTGCTCAGCTGGGGAATTGTTTTTCAGGATATGACCGGAACCAAGCTGAGTTGGAGCACGAAACATCGTGACACCCTTGATCGCAATGTGAAGTGGGGTGTTTCGTATACACAGCCCATCCCGGCAATCAAGGGAAATGTCCGGCTGGCTTACGATCATGCGTCCAGGTGGGGTGGATTTCACAGTTTTGGAGCAGAGCTTGAAGGATTTGGCGTTTTTGCCCTGCGAGCCGGCGTACAGGATGGCCGCTTCACAACTGGCGCGGGACTCCGGTTTTGGAATCTGACAGTTGATTACGCATTTCAATCACACGAATTGGATGCGCTGCATCGAATCAGTTGCGCTCTTTCACTGTTCTGAGTCTGTCGACATCCGCTATCCTTATGCTGCTATGCACTGACAAGGTGGACCAATACAAAGATGAAGGAGTCCACTATCCCTAATCGCTATAACTGGGCGTTGTCATTTGCCAGACTGCCGGGAATGACTGTATTCGACAAACAATATAAGGTGTGGTTTTTAACAGGGAGGGATGATGCGTCGGGCAATATCTTTTTGCTTGCTATTCGGGTCGTTTTTTGCTATCTTCAATTGTTCTAAACAAACGAATGCAATAGATGTTAAGCCATCCCCTGTTCGACTTGTCCAGATGTCTGGAGATGATGTCGAGATAGAACGTGGAATCGATGCTGTCTCAGACAAGGATGCCATCCGCATTGAATGGATGCCCAACGATGAAGATGACGTCGCGGGCTATGAAATCTATCGAAGTCTTGACGATAAAAACGGGCAGTACAATCAATTGATCGCATATCCTGCCCTTTCTGTAGCAGACAGTGCTTATGTGGATGAGGGTGTTCTTCTCCAGCATCGTTATTTTTATTATCTTGTTGCAGTTACCTTTGATCGCGTTCGAAGTGAACCGTCAGATACTGTCGATTATCAGATCATCTCAAAGGCGATCAATTTGTTACCCCAAGGTGATGGCGCTAACCGGAAGCCTGAGTTTAGCTGGGAAGATCCCAACGGAGAAGATGGATATCGCATCAGAGTGATAGATCCCGCGAGTGATGAAACGATATGGATCTCATCTCTAATCGCTTCAACATACAGTAATCGAGAACAGGTGGATTATAACTTTGACTCCAAAGCAACTATGGACTCACTTCAATCGGGAGCAGAGTATCACTGGCGCGTCGATGTGATCAGCGCCAAAACACATTGCGGATCTGAAAGCCGGTGGGTGACATTTCGAGTCCAATGAGGTGGATATGCGCAAAAATACAAAATTCTTTTTTCTAAGTATTGTTTTTATTATAATTCTTTTCTATTTACCATGCCTTGCTCAACAAGGCGTTGGAAATGTTACGCGCAATCGTGCGGCGCAGTACTATCTCGGAGAAACAGACGAATTGGTGGTTCCCGTCAATGTGTGGGGCTTTGTGATGAAGCCGGGTCAGTATATGGTGCCCAACAACACAGACCTGATTGATTTGCTGTCCTTTGCCGGCGGTCCAATTGAGGGGAGCAAGATCAGCAAGATTCATCTTGTTCGAAGTGATGATCGGCTGGGTAACCATGTTTGGAAGATCAATGTCAAGAAATACCTGGAAACGGGAGACATGCGACAGATTCCTTCTCTCAAGCCAGGCGATACTGTTGTGGTGAAGGGGACGACGTTTCACTGGATCTCGAAATTTTTTGAATTTGTCGGCCGGCTTGCTGTGTTTGCGCAGATGTTCTATTTTATCGCCATTGCTGAAGAGCGTATAAATAGATAATTAACAAGGAATTGAAACTTGAAAGGTATTGTTCTGGCAGGCGGCCTGGGTACGCGACTCATGCCACTGACAAAGGTCACTAACAAGCACTTGTTGCCCATCTACAACAAGCCGATGATCTATTATCCCATTGAAACGCTTGTTGATGCCGGTATCGACGAAATCATGATCGTAACAGGGGGCAACAATGCCGGTGAGTTTCTCAGGCTTCTGGGAAACGGCAAAGAATTTGGATTGAAGCATCTGCATTATACCTACCAGGAAGGCGAAGGCGGGATTGCTGATGCCTTGCGTCTGACGGAACATTTCGCTGACGATGATCCTGTAGTTGTCATCCTTGGTGACAACATCATTGAAGGATCCATTCGTCCTGCTGTCGAGGGATTTCGGAAACAAGCTGTTGGCGCTCGGATTTTGCTCAAAGAGGTCAACGATCCCGAACGATTTGGCGTGGCCGAACTCGATGGGGATCGCATCGTTCAGATTGAAGAAAAACCCGCACATGCCAAATCTCACTATGCTGTCACGGGCATTTATCTCTATGATTCGCAAGTCTATCAGATCATCAAAGGATTGAAACCATCCGGCAGGGGGGAGTTCGAAATCACGGACGTGAATAACGTCTATATTGCCAAATCACAGATGTCGTATGACATTCTGGATGGATGGTGGACAGACGCCGGAACGTTTGAATCCCTTTTTCGGGCAAGCTGTTTGATTGAAAACAAATATAAGTAACTGAACTTTTGTAAATTTTAAAGATTCTGTCATTCTGAGCGTAGCGAAGAATCTCATTTTCCCTTCCCCTCATGCTTCCCTGCCTGCCGGCAGGCAGGGACAAGCTCAGCATGACACCTAAGTATTTTCCTGCCGGAGAAATTTGCCAAAGTTCAGTAAGCTAAGATGGATATTTCTTGCAGGAAATGGGTAAATTGGGGGCAACCTAACAAATCTGAACCGAGCGGAGTATTTGTTTGTCTGGATTCATTTTTGTTCAAATCCCATAAGATTGAAATGAGATTCATCCCAATTGTGGAGGATTAGAATGCGTCGAATGATATGGATTTGGGTCCTCTGTGTGACTGTCTGCCTTCGACCCGCATTCGGAACAGCGCAAACTGGCGGAAGAGGATTGATTTACGTCCATTCGGCCCGGCTTTTACCCAAAGGCCATTTGCGGTTTTATTCAGGCACACGTTTTTTTGGAAAAATTGCGCAATTCGGGGGTCAACAGAAAGCCTACACGCTCTGGAATGTACAGGTCATGACCTCGTTCAATCTGGGTGTTAACGATCATATTGAGCTGGGTGTGTCACCGATTCTCTATCAGGATACGAATAACGACCAGGGTAATGCTCTCGACGGCCAGGGCAATCTGCCTGATGATCTGTTGTTGTCTGTGAAACTGGGCGGTTTCGGCGGGTTTGAAAGCCCCTATCGTTTTGGTAGTTTGCTCTACGGCAGAATTCCGACAGCGCAGGCGCACAACATTATTTATGAGCCCTATTCCGCAGGTCAATTCGAGATCGGATTGACCGGATTGGTGTCCTATTTCAGCAATCCGGTTTTCCCTGATGAAAGCTGGTCTCTGCATGGCAATCTTGGTTATTTAAACCACAATGATGTCGGAGCACAGCTCACAGAGAATCCAGATGACCTGACGCCCCAGTCCATGAGCGCAGAGCTTCTCTTCAGTGTCGGCTTTCGCTATCCTGCGGGAACATTTGA
>CAZDVF010000005.1:0-21125 GCA_964508725.1 uncultured bacterium
ACATTGGAGATGTAGACATCTGCCGGCGTATCGGTCGTTTCGTACGTGAAAGCCATGATCTTGCCACTGTCGTCCATCGAGCCGGACCCGTATCCGATGGTGCCCTCTCCGGAGGTGATCATGACGGGTTTCTGGCCGTTTACTGGAACAGACAGAATGTGGCGCGTGGTGCCGATGGATTCGGAAATGTAGACGGATTGACTGTCTTTTGACCACCCGACAATGCCGACACTGCGGTCTGGTGTATCAGCCAGCTTTTTGGGTGTGCCACCCGATGCTGGAACGACGAACAGATCACGCAATCCAATCGGCTCAGGTTTGCCGCCATTGGAGCTGAATGCAACCCACTTGCCGTCGGGCGAGTAGAAGGGGCTGGAATCTGCGCCATCCCAATCGACCAGTCTCGTGATCGCGCCGCTGTCAGCCGGCACCGTGGAAATATCCACATTGCCATAATATCCGTCATTGGGACTTGGGCTGTCCTGATGGGCAAACACAATCGTCTTGCTGTCTGGCGACCAGTCAAATCCTGATACATGGAAGTCGCCTCCTGTCAGCCGCAGGACCGGCCGCTTGCCATCAGTATTTTTCTGGAATGGGATGCGATAGATATGGCTGTTCTTGTAGTCGTGATCCACGAAAACCACATCCCGCTTCTCCTTCTTCTGCGCCTTCTCCTCCCTGGTTTCAGGATCTCGCATGGTGTAGGCGATGGATGCGCCGTCGGGCGACCACTTGTACGACCCCACGCCACTTTCGGCATCGGTGATCCGCTCGGCTTCGCCGCCGGCAACGCGCATGGCCCAGATCTGGCTCTTGCCCGAACGGGATGTCGTGAACGTCAGATACTTGCCGCAGGGAGAAAATGCAGGATTGCTACACGATTTCTCACCCCGGGTGTACTGAACGTTGCTCTTGCCATCAGTCGTAACAACCCAGATGTGGCTGAGGTACTCGGACTTTTCCCCCTCCATCACCGGTTCGCGGACCACATAGGCCGCCAGTTTGCCGTCAGGTGACAGCGTGACGCTACCGACCGATTTGAACTGCATCTGAAGCTGGCGCGTCCACTTGTCAGTCGCTGTGTCATCGGCAGTGACTGCGGATACAGCCATCATGAGCAGGATGAGTCCGCTAATCCAAACGCTGTGTCTTGTCGTGCTGTGTTTCATCTCTTTCCTCCTGAATGTCTGTTCACGAAAGATTGGATTAACTGTCAGGTAATGATTCTTTTCTGATTTCGTACCACGAAACAATCTTGTTCCAGATCTCCTCCGCTGTTTCCGCGAAGGTAAACAGGTTGATATCCTCAAAATCGATGACACCCTCTTCGGCCATGAACTGGACATCGATGAGCCGCTTCCAGTACGTTTCACCCACAAGCACCACGGGAATGGCTTCGACCTTCTCGGTCTGGATCAAAGTGAGAAACTCGAACAGCTCATCCAGGGTGCCAAAGCCGCCGGGAAAAACCACCAGCGCCTTGGAGCGGATCATAAAGTGCATCTTCCGCAGGGCGAAATAGCGGAACTGAAAACAGAGCTCCGGTGAGATGTAGGGATTGGGTTTCTGTTCGTGGGGCAAGGTGATATTCATTCCGATAGATTTGGCCCCGACATCATACGCACCCCGGTTGGCCGCCTCCATCAGACCGGGACCGCCTCCGGTCACAATGACAAGCCGGGTATTGAGCGGCCCGTGGAACGATTTGCCCACGATGCTGCCAAACTGCCGGGCAATCGTGTAATATTTGCTCTTTTCGAGGATGCGTTCCGCAACGGCCAGGGACCGCTGTTTATCCATGTTGTCAGGATCAGAATCAAGCGACTTCAACGCATCATCGACCATTTGCCGCGCTGATTCAGGATCCACGATCCGGGCGCCGCCGAATACAGCGATGGTGTAGCACACGCCCTGTGCTTGCAGTCCAAGTTCCGGCTTGAGAAACTCGAGCTGGAGCCGGGCAGCACGTAACTCGTCGCGATCCAGATAATCCAGATCCTGGTCTGCACGCCGATACGTGGGACTGTTGATGATCCGGCGAACTTGTTTTTCTCTGTTGATGGATGCATTCTTTTCTTTTTTACTCATGCAATATCTCCGCTATAATTTCAAGTTTGTCATGACCATCAGATAATAAGAATGATGTGTGACAGATATGCTTCGACTTGCCTCACCGCCATCCCGCTCCTCTGACCACCCGCACACGTTCGCGCCGGTCAAACGCAAATACAAGGACAAGTCCGGTGAGAAATCCGCCGATGTGGGCGAACCAGGCAACGCCTCCGCCCGAGATGCCCAATGTACCCAGGCCGCTCCAGATCTGCATAAGAAACCAGAAACCCAGTACAAATAAGGCAGATATGCGTATGATCCGGATGAAAAAGAAAAAGATCACCAGCACATGGACCTTGGCACGGGGAAAGCGGATCAGGTATGCGCCCAGCACGCCGGAGATGGCGCCGCTGGCTCCCACCATGGGCAAAGTGGAATTCGGATCGATCACCACATGCAGCGTTGTCGCGGCAAGTCCGCAGATCAAATAAAACAGCAGAAACCGGCCGTGACCTGTGAGGGCTTCCACATTGTCGCCGAAAATCCAGAGATAGAGCATGTTACCCAGAAGATGAAACAGGTCGCCGTGGATAAACATGGCCGTCAATGGCGTGGTCACATTGAGCAGGCCCGACTTGTGAGATGCCGGCAGATGGGGCAATTCCGTGAGATGCGTCAGTTCCCAGGGAATGACGCCCATCCGGAAAACAAACGCCTCCGCTCCCGGCCCGAGCATCCACTGGCACACAAAAACAGCCACATTGACAACAATGAGCAGCACCGTCATCAGCGGAAGGGTCACCGTAGGATTGTCGTCCTTGATGGGAATCATGGGCTGTCCGACCGGACTGTAAACCGGCTTCGAACGGTCGCCACATTGCCCGCCCTGTCGCGAATCTCGGCTTCGATGACATGATCACCCGGAGGAAGTGGATTCTCAATCTGGTGAATTCCCGTATCCTTCCAATGCTGGTACTCCACGATCAGGGAAACACCATCGAGCATAATTCGGTAATTTTCCTCACCGGAAATGCCGGACAGTGTGTCACGGAATCCCACGGCGATCTCAGGCGCAGGATCGGATATAATCTGATCGGATTTAGGATGAACAAACAAGATCTCCGGCGGCACTGTGTCGCACAGCGCAGCAAAACGCCCCAGACCCGAAATCGGGACAGTAAGGCGCCCCTCTTCCCACGTTGATCCGACGTATCCCGCCTTGCCGTCATCGCGGAGACGATACACGCCTGTCTGGGGGTTGTCGACATGTTCCGGATTGACCGATAAATCGAGAGTAACTCGCCCTTTTAAAAGCTCATCGCCGGGATCGAACCGGTATGCGGCAGATCCGGCCGCCGCCCCGTGCTTCAGCGGCTCTTCACGGCAGGTCACCAAAAGGGGGCGATAAACTGATCTGTGAGAGAAGGAGAGCATGCAGCAACCGTCTTGCGACACAGCGCGCCCGCCGTTCTGCGGTGTGATGCGAAAGATCTCGGTTGTATCTCCGGCTTCGGAGGACAATCCATCAAACGCGGTTCGAACCGTCGAAATCAACGTGGCGCTTTCCTCAATAGTCCAGGGAAGCAGGCCAAACCACGATCCATCCGGTTTGGGACGCAGCGTGACGAGTCGCCTGTTCCACGGTCCGGTCTCAACTGTGAGGATCGGAACACTACGCCATGGCTGGTCAGATGCCACACTGAACCGCACCGCATCGCCCAACAAATGCTGTGTCACCTTCAAGTCAGGCGGATCGAAATCATCGGGCGAGCCGCCATCCGTTTCAGAGATCGGGACCGTACCGCACTCTGCCCAGTAGGACGCCTCGGACTGGACACGGAGCACGCCAGTCACTTCAGAGACATTGCCGAAAAAATCGGCTGCCTCAATACGGAAGGCATGATCACCAGGGGGCAGAAGAAGCGCTCCCCCATCTACTTGCGGAGTGGAATTCTCTGAAAATGGCTCCATCATGTCATCGGCCACACAGAGCAGCAGACCGGCATCCGTATCTGTCGGTTCATAAAGAGTGAGACTGTTCCCGACATCACGATAGAGTTTCTGAAACAGTCCCCGTCCCATACGGTTGAGGCGGTAATCCCTGTCGAGTTCAACAAGATCTGACTCTCCGTACGTAAATCGATCATATCGCGATGTAAACACATGCCGGCCGTCCAAGAATAGGCGGACGCGATAGGGTGCAAACCGGTTATGCGCACCATCGGCCTGATCAGTCACCGAGACAGCCAGGCCGATGCGTCCCGCCACAGTGATGGGTTCTCCGGCAGCCGCAGATCCATCGTCTTGTTTTTGGACGGATACAACATGCGGAAGCCAATCGCCCTCGGCATGAGACGCGCCGTCCAGAGGCGTGACAGCCACAGCCCGGATGACCGGCGGCCTGGTGTCGCGAATCGAATATCCCAGAAACAGGGGATTGAACGGGCGGTTTAACGTATCACGCACCTCAAAATGGAGATGTGGCACGCCGTTTCCTGACGCGCCTGTGTAGCCCACGACTTCGCCTTGTTTAACCTGCAGGACGCCGGTTTTGAAATACTTCTGCACCGCGTAACGCCCCTTCCGTTTCTGTTCATTTTTAATGATCGTTGCCACCGGTTCGGTGAACCGGGACAAATGCCCGTACACAACCGTCATGCCGCTATTCAGACGGATGTACAAGGCTTGTCCATACCCGTAAGGCGACACGCTCACGCGCACAATGGAGCCGCTCGATACGGCGTACACTTTGTATCCGACCTTGCCCCACGTTTTTACATCGATGCCCGCATGAAAATGGCCGGCCCGGTATTCGCCGAAACTGGAGGTCATGAGCTGACTGGCATCAGTGGGCCACAGTATCTCCTGCGATTGGAGGGATAGTATCGGCAGTATAAAAAAAAGGGATACTATCCGGAGAATGGCAAAGACACGATTGTTGGATTCTGGAATTTGCTCACGCATTGTCGGGAATGGTTTTTGATGACGTCGCAGAAATACCAGATGTGCTCCGGCGTCCAGAAGGGACGGGAGCGATGTGGGATGTCTCTGTATTACGATTCCCCCGCTGAAATGGAAGATGATTTATTACAGCCGCTCGTAAAACTGCTATCTGGCAATAGCCACCAACTAAGTCAAACATCCAAGACATCGGTTACTCCATACATCCTAAGATCATTTCAAGTTGCTCAATGAGAGGGGGGAGATCCACCTGGATTGTTTGCCAGAGTATGTCCAGGTCAATGTCAAAGTAAGCATGGACCAATCGATGACGCATGCCGATGATGTCGTCCCAGGGAATGGTCTTCAGCTTCCTTCTCGTGCTATCTGATAATTGATAGGCAGCTTCCCCAATAATCTCAATATCCTTGACCAGTGATAAAACCAACATGCGGTTATCGTTTAAATCGTCGCGCGTTCGACCTTGCGAAAATCCGATAGCCTCACGGCTGGCATCAAGCATATGATGCAGGCGAACAATATCATCCTTGGGCATACAACACCTCCGCCTCGGCAAGCACATTCTTGCGGAAATAGCGGCTCAAATCTCCCGGTGTACGCAAGTCAACCCGGCGTCCTTCAAAAAGTATACTCAATTCACGCTCAAGCCGGGCGATGCCAAACAAACCGGGTACATACTCATGATCAAACTCAACCAATACATCGATATCACTATCTAATCCAAAACTCTCACGCAATACAGAACCAAAGAATGCAAAACTGCGGATATGATTACGCAGGCAAAACTCGGCAATTTTGTCTTTTGGAATCTCAATTTTTGCGCTCATACATCGTCCTCAACACATTCAAACCTAACACAGCCATTCAATTGTTCTGGATATCAAGGATTGAGATATTATCTTTCCGAAGAACTCATCATTGGTTTCAGCACAAATCATTCGAGAACAATCTTGACTCCCTCTGAAATGGACATCTGCTAATTTTTTTCCAGTATTAAAAGACTGATAACGACCGGAGTTCACTCCTCCCACGCCATCACCTCTTCCACAAGAGTCTGGACAATCTCGTCTTCGCGGAGTTTACGTATCGTCTCGCCTTTTCTGAAGAGGAGCGCGGATCCTTTGCCGCACGCCACGCCAATATCGGCCTCTCTGGCCTCGCCTGGCCCATTGACGGCGCATCCCATGACAGCCACAGTCAGGATCTTGTCTACGCCTTCCAGACGCCGTTCGACCTCTTCTGCGATGGAAACCAAATTCGTTTGCGTCCGTCCGCACGTGGGGCATGACACGATAGTCAGCCCTTTTTGCCGCAGCTTGAGCGTCTTGAGGATCTCGAATCCGGCGTTGACTTCCTCCACCGGATCACCGGTCAGCGATACACGGATCGTGTCGCCGATCCCCTCTGCCAGCAACGCGCCGATGCCGACTGCGGAGCGAAGGACGCCCTTTTTGGGCGTGCCCGCCTCGGTGACACCCAGGTGGATGGGATACGGCGTCTGTTCAGCTAAAAGTCGGTTGGCGGCGATCATCAGCGGAACGTTGGATGTTTTTACCGAGAGGACGATGTCTTCAAATCCAGCATCTTCGCACAAACGGACATGCCGCAGCGCGCTCTCGGCCAGCGCCTCGGCCGTAATGCCGTTGTATTTCTGGATCAACTCTTTTTCCAGCGACCCACCGTTCACGCCGATGCGCACGGGGATGCCCCGCTCTTTTGCGGCGGAGAGGACTTTCCGCACATGGTCTTCAGATCCGATGTTTCCCGGATTGATGCGGATCTTGTCCGCCCCCTGGTCCAACGCAGCCAGCGCCAGCCTGTAGTCGAAGTGAATATCAGCCACCAGCGGGATGGATATAGCCTTGCGGATGGGACCGATCGCCTCGGCCGCCTCCCGATTCGGCACGGCCACGCGCACAATCTCGCATCCCGCATCCTGAAGCCCCAGGATTTGTTCTACGGTGAAGCGGGCATCTTCGGTCCGCGTCGAAGTCATCGACTGGACAGAAACCGGCGCGTTTCCGCCGATTTCAACATCCCCGACGCGAACCTTTTTTGTTGCCCTTCTCTTCATCATTCTTCTGTCAGCAAAACTTTTTTTACTCTTTCTTCTCTTCACCATATCAAGGAGTGTAAAAACTTGTTTTTACACTCACTCCTTAAAAATCATCTCTGATCCTGACCTGTGACAAATCATACTTCTGAAACTGATTCATGATCGTTTTCCTTCCCAACAGTTCATACCGCTCAGGAAAGCTCGACCACGGATACATTTTCAAATCCTCAACCATATTATGCTTCACGGGATTGTAATGCACATAATTTTGCATCGCATAGAGCTGCGATTCAGACCTCGGACACATATCCCAGTAATTCCACCAAAACCGTTTGCAACGATAGCCAAATCTCTTTTTAATCTGATTTGCGCTCTTGCGATGAATACCACCCATTAATCTGGAAAGATCTTTGCCAATATGGCTTTTAAGAATTAAATGATAATGATTGTCAAGAATGACCCAATCGAGTAGCTTCCAATCAAATTCCCTACAAAATGATTGAATCACATCAAACAAATATCTCTTAGTCCAATCATCAGATAAAAATGGACGTTTCTCATAAACCGCCGCCGTAATCATATAATATGCATCATCCACAAACAAATGAGGCGGATTATGCCTATAACTTTTAAATTGGTCGTTTGTCATGGAAAAACAAGTTTTTCAACTCCCACTTAATCCATTTTTAAAATCACAACAGGATAGTAGAAACCGCGTTATCGCTTAAGCTAAAACAAGGCCAGGGACTACGAAAACTTGTTTTCGTAAAAAAAACCTTTAGTACGCCTTGGCGAACACAACCCTCCCCCTCGCCTTGCCGCCGCATGCAATGCAGGGCCCCGGATCTTCCACCTGATGGGTGGGAATACATCGAATCGTCACACTCAACGACTCGTTAATGCGTTGCTCACAGGTATCGCTGCCGCACCACCGGGCCAGCGCAAATCCTCCGTGGATCTCGGGCTTTTCCTGATTCTGCGGCGTAAAGTAATTCTCAAAAGGGATCCACTCGTCGATGGTCCGGGTATTTGCGTCACGAAATGTTCGCGCCCTGTCAAAAAGGGTCTGCTGGATCTCATCCAAAATCCGGGTGACACCATCGATGAAGGTGGACCTGGACAGGTTGGTGCGATCCTTCCTGCCCTGATCTCTCCGGGCGACGAAAACCGAATCGGACGCGATGTCACGGGGTCCGATCTCAACGATGAGCGGAATGCCTTTTTTAATCCAGTCCCAGCTTTTCTCACCGGCATTCAGATCGCGTTCATCCACAATCACATCAAGGGCACGGCCGTGATAGGACTGCTTCCGCAGAGTGTCGGCAATCTCGCGGCAGCAGGGCAGAACGATCGACCGGTCATCCTCCGACCGGATAATGGGCAAAAGCGCCACGTGTCCGGGCGCCAGACGGGGCGGCATGATCATGCCGTCGTCGTCTCCGTGCACCATGACCACTCCGCCAATGAGCCGCGTTGACACGCCCCATGATGTGGTCCATGCATGCTCCATGCTGCCCTCGCGCGACTGGAATGTGATGCCCGCAGCCTTGGCGAAATTCTGTCCGAGAAAATGGCTGGTTCCTGATTGCAGCGCCTTCCTGTCCTGCATCATGGCCTCGATGCAGAAGGTGTTATCCGCGCCGGGAAACCGCTCGATCACCGTCTTCTCACCCGTGATGACCGGGATGCCCATGTACTCTTCAGCAAAGGTTTTGTACACATCGAGAATCTTGAGGGTTTCTTCCCACGCCTCGTCTTTGGTCTCGTGGGCCGTGTGTCCTTCCTGCCACAGAAACTCGGTTGTTCGAAGGAAAAGGCGCGTCCGCATTTCCCAGCGCACGATATTGGCCCACTGGTTGATGAGTATGGGCAGATCCCTGTAGCTTTGCACCCACTTGGCGTAGGTCTCACCAATGATTGTTTCGGAAGTTGGACGGACGACAAGAGGCTCATCCAGTTTCCCTGCGGGAACCAGGCCGCCGTCCGGACCAGCTTCGAGCCGATGGTGCGTCACAACAGCGCACTCCTTGGCGAAACCCTCCACATGCTCGGCCTCTTTTTCCATCAGGCTCAGGGGGATGAAAAGGGGAAAGTAGGCGTTCACGTGCCCCGTAGCCTTGAACATGGCGTCAAGGGCGATGCGCATGTTCTCCCACAGGGCGTAGCCCCACGGTTTGATGACCATGCATCCGCGTACCGCGCTGGGCTCGGCCAGTTGCGCCGCACGGATCACTTGCTGATACCATTCTGGATAGTCGTCGGATCTTTTCGGTGAAATCGCATGCTGCCGGGTCTTGCTCACGTTCTCTTCCTTTCGTTGTTAGTTCGTTAGAGATTCAGATCTTTGAAACGCCATCTCGAAGATCAAACACCTTTTGGGGAGAATGGACTTTCCGTATCACTTTGATAGATATAAAATCAGCTTTCGTGTTTATCTCTGTGGACTTTGTTTTTTTGATGGAATCAGCATCGCTGACACAAACGCAGGACTTACATTTCCATGCCCAGCTGACTGGCTTCAGAATAACGCCGCTTCTTGGCTTTCTCAATCATGGAGACAAACGTGTCCTCATCGATCACTTCGATACCCAGGTCCAACGCTTTGCGATACTTCGAACCCGGATTCTCACCCACCAGAATCGCGTCTGTTTTCCCGCTCACGCTGGAACTGACCTTGCCTCCTTCCGATTCGATGAGCCGGGTCGCGCCATCGCGGGTGAACCGGCTCAGCGCGCCGGTGAGCACCAACATCTTGCCAGAAAAGATGCCGCTCGTCCGATCGCTCCGGTCCTGTTCCATGCGGACGCCCGCTTTCTTCAACTTGTCAAGCACTTTACGGTTGTCTTTGTTTTCAAAGAATTGGACAATGCTTTGAGCCACAGTCGGACCGATACCGTCGATCCGCTCAAGCTCGGGGGACGCTGTTCCGGCCAGCGCATCGATGGAACCGAACCGGTCAGCTAAGAGCGCAGCCGCGGTCGACCCCACATGCCGGATGCCGAGGCCGAAAATGATTCGGTCGAGAGGACGCCTTTTACTCGCCTCAATGGCCTTCACCAGATTCTCGGCACTCTTTTCACCCATCCGATCGAGAGCGGCCAGATCGGACTGCCTTAGAGCATAAAGGTCTCCGACATCGCGGACAAGCTGGCTATTCGCAAGCTGATGAACCAGTGCTTCCCCCAGTCCGTCAATATCCATTGCGCCGCGACTGGCGAAATGTTCGATTCGCCTGTGGACCTGCGCCGGACAGGACATGTTCTCACACCGCACGGCCGCTTCATCCTCAAGTCGGATCAGTTTGCTTCCACAGGCCGGGCACCCTTCAGGTATGCGGAAGGATTTCGCGCCTGGTAAACGCTTTTCCCGAATCACCTGGACAATTTTAGGGATGACGTCTCCGCCTTTCTCGATCAGTACGGTGTCCCCTTCGCGGATGTCTTTGCGCCCGATTTCGTCTTCGTTGTGCAGCGTGGCCCGGCTGATGGTTGATCCGGCCAAAAACACTGGCTCAAGAACAGCCACCGGCGTGACTGTGCCAGTTCGACCGACCTGCAAGTGGATCTCCCTGAGCAGCGTCGTGGCCTGTTTTGCTTTAAACTTATAAGCGATGGCCCATCTTGGACTCTTGGCCGTCGCGCCCAGCTCAGACTGCTGGCGAAGGGAGTTGACTTTTACCACCACACCATCGATCTCGAAAGGCAATGTTTCGCGCTTTTCCTCCCAGTCGGAACAGAACTCAATGACTTCCCACATGGACCGGCGCAACGCCACATGCCGGCTGACCGGCAGTCCCAGCCTCCGCAACAGATGCAACGCATCGAAATGGGATTCGACGCCCGCCGATTCCAGACCGCTCGCATCGAGTACGCGGAGAAAATAGGCCGAAAAGTCAAGAGGCCTTGCCGCAACGAGTTTGGGATCTTGTAACTTCAGCGTTCCGGCTGTGGCGTTGCGGGGATTGGCAAACACCCGTTCACCCGTCTGTTCCTGATGCCTGTTGAGTTTTGCGAATCCGGCCCTGGGCATGAACACCTCGCCTCGCACTTCGATGTTGCGGGGGAGTCCCTCCTCCGCAAGAAGCCGCAGGGGAATAGCGCGGATCGTCTTCAGATTGGGCGTGATATCATCGCCTCGTTCACCGTCGCCCCGGGTTGCGCCCCGGATCAACTGGCCGTCACGATAGAGGAGGCTGACAGCAATGCCATCGAACTTGAGCTCGGTCACATATTCGATGACCGCGTCAGGCATAGCATGCCGGATTCTTGTTTCAAACGCGGCCAGCTCGTCCTGCGAATAGGTGTTGCCCAAACTCAGCATGGGCACATCGTGGATAACCGAAGGAAAGACCTTCGTCGGCTCGCCGCCCACTCGCTGCGTCGGTGAATCCGGCGTAATCAGTTCCGGATACCGCTCTTCTAAACGAATCAGGCGATGCATGAGCCGATCGTATTCACCGTCTGAGATGGTCGGCTCACCCAGCACATAGTATTTGTGATCGTGCTCGCGGATTGTTTGTCGAAGTTGTTCGATCTCTTCGGCGATGTTTTCCACGTCACCCTCCGAACCAGTCCCGGTTGCCATCGGACATTCGATAAACTATTAAAAAAAGTGATCACAATCAACCCCTTTTTTCCGGCAGAATGATTTCAAAAAAAAGACTTGACATCCTACGAATTATTTCGTATACTTCCTATTACAGTAGGAAATGAATGACTCATATAGGAGGAGCTATGTCGAAGCAGCAAAAACTCCCGCCGGTGGAATGGGAGATCATGGAAGCGATCTGGGATCTTGGAGGGAAGCCATCTGTACGCGAGGTGATTGACCGGATTTATCCCAACGGCGAAAAAGCGTACACCACCGTCCAGACCATCATGAATAATCTGGTAAAAAAGGGCGTGCTCAAACGAGAAAAAATCGGCATGGTCAACTTCTACACGCCCACGCGTTCCCGTTTACAGATGGTCAAGGCCGAAATGTCCAATCTGGTTTCCCGTGTTTTTCACGGATCTGTTCCGGCGCTTGCTAACTATCTCATTCATTCGGAACGGCTCACACTGGAAGAGATCGATGAAATCAAGATCCTTCTTGACCAGAAAGTTAAAACCCTTCAGAAGGAATCAACATGACAGCCCTGATCAACCACTGGGGTGATGCGTGGATTTCTTTCTTCGGCGTGGCCTTAGCTCAGAACACACTCTTCCTGATTCTGGTTTTTGCAGCACTCATTTGTCTTCCACGCGCATCAGCTAAAATCAAATACATTATTGCAGCTGCAGGATTAATCAAGCTGTTCATCCCGCCCTTCATTCCGCTTCACATCCCAAGCGCCCTCTCCCTGTCGTCATTCACAATCATCCAGCTTGCCGGTGAGAGTGTGATGGCCAATCCAAACGCAGACAGCGTTGTACCACATAGCATATCAGCCGGATGGACTGCCACCGGACTTCTCTTCGCCGTATGGGCCTGCATCTTCATCTGTATACTTCTCGTCCATGGATGGTCCGCCCTGCGTCTTCGTCTTATCCTGAGGTGCGTCTGTCCGATTTTAAGTGAACCGGATGAGCGTGATTCCAAATCAGCCATTGTCAAACTCTACCGCTCGAATGCCATTGCCGTGCCCCTCTCGATGGGCCTATTTCGGTCACGGATTTACGTTCCTGCGGCGTGGGACCGCTGGAGCCAATCTCACCGGACGATGATGCTGCAGCACGAACTGGCGCACATCCAACGGCATGACGGCCTGTTCCTGGCGCTTCAGGTGCTGACCAGAGCCATCTACTGGTTTCACCCGCTGGTCTGGCTGCTTGACCAGCGGGTCAACCAATACCGCGAGATGGCGTGCGATGATGCTGCGGTAGGTGCGAACCAAAACAATGCCATCACATATTCCCGCCTGCTTATGACCCTTGCCGAAACTCTTGTCCAACGCGTGCCGGGATACCGTTCTGCATTAGCCTTCATCAGAAGGAAAGGAGATTTGGTGTCCCGTATTCAATACCAAATTGAGGAGAGTGCCATGAAACGCACATCGAAAACCGGATCACGCATCATCTTCGGAAGCCTGGTGCTTCTGGCTCTGCCCCTGTCGGTCTACATCACCAGTCCTCCGACTGACATGGCGAAGACCAGAATTACAGAAGCCGCAGCGGCGCAAACCGACGCCTGGACTGTCATCCCTGTGACGGTTAAAAGCAGCGGTGACATCGTTCTCGACGGCAAAATTTATGACCGGGACACGTTCAAGACCGCAATTCTTGAAAAGGAGAAAAGCAAGCCAAACCTGATCGTCGGCCTCATGGTTGACGGCAATGTGACCATGGGCGCCATGTATCGCATGCACAAGATGCTGGTGGAAACAAACCTGCTCAAACTCACTTATCTCGATGAATCCTACGGCAAGCTCAATCTGTCACTGCCCCCAGAACAGGCCAGAGAACAGATCGCTCAGATCCCGAAAAAGAACATCGCAGTCATTCAGATTCATAAAAACAGTGTCGTTATTTTGGGATCGGACACTATCCCAATGAAGACGATACAAACGGAGCTTGCAGATCTTCTTGCGGCAAACAAGAATCTGATCGTGACAATCCAGAGTCAGGCGGACGCAGATTATCTGGACTTTCTCAATGTGCTGCATCAGGTCAAATCTGCGGGCATTCAGCGTATTTTTATTGATAATCAAGCAATCTGATGCTGACAGACAGAATGTGAAAATTAATGTGGAGGCTGGACACATGATCACATTGCTAAACCAGACCGGGCAAATCTGGGCGCCGATCTTCGGCGCGGCCGTGATCCAGAACACCATTTTTATCGGACTGGTCTATCTTGCGCTCTATTTGCTGCGGAACGCCACGGCCCGCGTCCGGTACGCCGTGGCCCTGGCCGGACTTGTCAAACTGCTTCTGCCGCCCCTCTTCGCGCTGCCAATTCTACCCGGCGCTCCGATAACGTCCTTGCCTTTAACCGCGTTTGCATCAGCGGGAATCGGGACAACAATCACTCAGTCTTTCACAAACGCGCCAACCGTCTTCACACTGGTTGGACTTCTCTTCAGTGTATGGACCGCTGGTATCATTGCAATCCTGACAGCCTGCCTCATCTCGGCCCTCCGCTTGCGCCGGTTGCTCAGAGATGCAAAATACCTTGTTCCGGACGATGAGTGCGCCGCTTTGCCCGGAAAGCGGATCGACCTCTTGAAAAGCGACCGCATCCCCGTCCCCTTGACGATTGGATGTTTCCGCCCAAGAATCTTCGTACCGGCGTCGTGGGACAGCTGGCCGCCCGCCTGCCGCAGGATGGTTCTCACACACGAACTGGCGCACATTCGCCGTTGCGACAACTGGATCGCCTATCTTCAGACCGTCGCACGGGCAATCTATTTGTTTCATCCCCTTGTGTGGAAACTGAACCGAACATTGGCCGAAATCCGAGAAATGGCCTGCGATGATGTTATCACTGAAAACAAGAAGGAATTTTCCATCGAATACGCCAGATATCTGGTTCGCATCGCCGAGGAACTGAATAATACACCGCAGTGCTGTTTCTCGGCCTCCGCCCTGATCAGGCGGAAAAACGAGCTGTTGAACCGCGTACGCTATCAAATGGAGGGCCGAATGAAAACACTCACGAAGACACATCTTGTCCTGCTCTTTGTCGGTCTGGCCGCCCTGGCTGGTCTTCTCTCCTGGACCTGCGCTGAAAAGGAGCCGGCGCCAACGGAGAGCGCGTCAACACTGGAAACCGCCCAGGTCGCACCTAAAACCGGGGCAGTGCCTCTTGAGATGGACGGCGAGATCCCCGCATTCATCCCGTTCGATGAGCCGCCCGCGCCTGTGGTCGGATACAAGAGCATCCAGGAGAATCTGGTCTATCCCGAACTGGCGCGCAAGGCCGGCGTCGAGGGCAGGGTCATGCTCTGGGTCAAGATCGGAGAGGACGGAAACGTCCTGGCTACGAAGATCATGAAATCGCTAGGACCAAACGGCTGCGACGAGGCGGCCATGGAGGCTATCAAGAAAACCAAATGGAATCCCGCAGAAAAGGATGGCACACCCATCCCCGTCTGGGTCGCCGTGCCTGTGGATTTCAGGCTGGCGGAGTAAATCCAGTCCGATTGCAGGCTATAGATTGACCAGCAAAAGCCCCGTCTCGAAACAGCGGGACGGGGCTTTGAATTTGAATCATCTAAGAAATGGAAATCCTACCTCACCAGCAGCATCTTCTGCGTCAGCAAGAAACGTCCAGCCTCTACACGGAAGAAATACACCCCGGACGGCAACCTGCGCCCTCCCGCGTCCGTCGCCTCCCAGCGCACCCGGTGCTCGCCCGGTCCCAAATGGCAGTCGAGCAGCGTACCAATCTCCCGTCCGCTGGCGTCGAAAACCTGCACGGATGTCTCTGCTGTCTCGGGCAGATGGAATGTGATCGTGGTCGCAGGATTGAAGGGATTGGGCGCATTCCAGGCTGTGAGATATCCTTCAGGCTGGAATGCGGCGATATCCTCACCCACAGCTGAAGGGGCACTTCCCGCATAAAACACAGCGCGGATATCACTGGTGTTATTGTCAGCAAGAGCGTCGTAAGCATACGGTACAAAGAACTCATTTGTCACTGTTCCGAATGCCGGCGCCGGATAGTTCTGGTTCCCCTCGTCAGGTGTCCGCTCGTTCTTGATGGGGATGTTGACCGCCGGATCTGCGCCGCCCTGACCCGCATCATCCAGCCACACCAGCGACGAGTCGGCCGGATTGAGCCACAACCGCTGACCGTAAATATCTGCAGCAGAAGCGGGAGACTGGGTTCCATCGAAATCCGTTTCGCGCCAGTCGTTCCACACCACCAGATACTCGCCACTTGTCTGGTTGTAGGCCAGGTTGTTCCAGCTCTGATACTTGCTGTGGCTGGTAGCCGGGTAATTAGCCCACGTAATCCAGTCTGAGGGAGTGGCAGGGGGATCACCCGATTGGTCCAGCAGAACGGCTGTGAACAGATCTTCAGTCCCAGCCGACGGTTTGAGTCCCATGCTCACAGCATCGGCGTCGGCAAAGTAAGCCACCCGCTGGCAGTAGATATCGGGATTGGAGCTCCCGTTGCGAAAGTCGGTCCAGGCGACCAAAAACTCCGGCAATGTGTAATTGGATTGCACTTTACCAATACCTGACGACCATTCAGCATTGCTGGCCACATGCGCGCAGTAATGACCTACTGCATCCGTTCCCATCAAGCTCTTTCCGTCATGACTGACGGGAAACTGGGGATACCACGGCGCCTGCGCATCGTAGATCTGCTCGGCCACGCCGTAGGTGTTGAGCAGGGCGCCGTCCCATCCGCGGACGCGCACGCCCCAGACACGCGCCACATGGTTGGCCGTGTACCGTGTGAAAACAACCAGCCATTCGTTAAGTTCAGTTCCTGCGCTGCCGTGATAGGCAATGTCCGGTTCATAGTCGCTGTAATTGACACCGCCCACCGATACGGGCATATTCACCTGTGTCCCCGTGGGATCGTCTGGCGTGAGCAGAGCGCCATCCCAAGCGAGCCGCTGACCGTAAATATCGGAATTGTCCATCTGCGTGTAATTACGGCTGTCTTCCCACACCACAAAATAGGTGTCGTCTGTGTAATTGTGCGCCACCCGCGGCCTGTATTTGCATGTCGGGTAATCACTGATCACAAAGCTGGTGTCTGAGAGACTGCCCTCTGAAACAAGCTTGTTACCATCGGCATCCAGTCGCATGCCGTAGATGTGATTGGTGCCGGCCGCCAGATTCTGAAAAACAACAAGGTATTCGTTCCGCAGTCGGTTGAAATCGACATCCGGCTGGAGTTGTAGATTCTCATTGACGATGATCGGGAACGGATTTGTGACAGGCGTTCCGTCTGAATAGATAATCCTGCCGTAGATATCGCCGTCACCGCCCCAGTTTGATGGATTCTCTGCGTACCGCCAGACCACGAGGAATTCATCATTTGTCATGTTGTAAGCTGACGAGAGCTGGATATCGTGATTCGGCATGTCGCTGACCACAAACTCCTGCGCCCCGCACAAAGCTGCCCACAATAATATGGTGGATACAACACAGATCTTCTCTCTACCCAATTGCATTGCGCCCTCCTTGTTTATTAAAGTGACTCCGTGCTTCACATATCTTGAAGAAATCACCTCCTTTCTGAAACACTTAATCCCTGTCTGACACAAAGATAACCTGTCAATGAATCATCTACTTCTTATACGCCACGCGGACCCACGGCAAGTGCGGCGCTTTCTCCACAACCTGTTCAGACGGTTGTCCGCCGACACGGATCTTGGTCGATGCGCGGCCGTATTCCATGCTGGGCCACCACGACACTTCGACGAATACCGTGTAATTTCCGTCTGCCACGCGCTTGCCCGCATGATCGGTCAAATCCCACACATACGTGTGTTTGCCCCAGTCGATGCTGGCCGATGTTGTGCCGTCGGTTTCAAACGCGCTCGCCTTGGCCCACCGCGGCAGATTGACCTGCTTTTCCCTGGCGTGGCCGGAGAAACCGGAAACATAGAGCGTCTTGACAAACGCGCCATCGGCGTCCTCCACCCATACGGCCGTCTGGGGCGCAAGCTCATCCATAAAACCCATGTGGAACGAAACTGTCACTTTTTCGCCCGGGGCTGCGGCCTTCTCTTTACCGTCCCAACGCAAACCGTACGTATGATAAATATCCTGCATCTGTCTCGATTTGGGGAAATCCTTGACAATTTGCATCCAGTAGGCGTTGCCTTTCTTTTGGTGGCCAAAACCAAGATAATACAGCGCCTCGGCGCGGACCGAATCGGGCAGGGTATTGTCAGAGGCGATCTCTTCCAGCATGGCCAGCCCTGCATCGATTTTTTGGACGAAAAAGGGCATCATCACGCACGAGAAAGCGTACATCATTTTCACTTCAATGTTGTCCGGAGCCAATTTGTACGTCTTCTCAAGCTGGCGTGTCATCTCAAACGCCAGATTGGTGCGGACGTCCTGTTCATCATACACGCGCTCGTCGTAGGGAATGTTGACGTCCTGCATGATGGCCTGGACCAGCAAGTAATTAACGTCAAAATGGGTTGGATTCTGCGCCACCGCCTTGTGGAGCGCCTTGCGAGCATCTTCCCATCGGCCGGCTGCGAAGTATGCTTTCCCGAGATCAAAGAGGAGCTGGAAATCATCAGGTTTTTGTTCCAGCTTGACTTTGATTGATTGGATATCTCCGGTCTCTTCCTTTTGAGTGGATGCAGGCTTTTCAGACTCCTTCTTCGCGCTCTTCAGACCGGCCAAAGCGATCTTCACCTGTTCGGCAATTTTATCTTCAGGAGAAAGGGCCAGCGCCTTGTCGTACATTTTCTGGGCCTTATCCAGATGACCCTGTTTCTGATACCCTTGGCCGAGTAATAGCGGGATTTGCGCATGTTCCGCTGTAAGGCCTACACCGCTCTTGCTCTCAATCAGAGCCAACGCTTTTTCGAGATGCGCGACGCCCGCATCCAGTTTGCCGAAAAATTCCGGGACGTTCACGCCGTACCCACCGTAGGTGATATGAGCGTCTACATTGTCAGGGTCCAGCTCCAGCGCTTTGTCAAACGCGCTAAAACCTTCCTGAATCGCCGACATGGCCGTGCCAAAATCACCGGTGTTTCCGCCATGTTCACCCAGTTGACCCCACGCCATACCGAGCTGCAGATGCGCTTCGGCGGATTGAGGATTCTGCTCCACAGCCTGCTTCATCAAATCGATGGCTTCCTGAAGCTTTCCTTCCTCTTGCAACACGTGAACCTGGCTGAGGGTTGTTTCGAGCGACGTCTGCTGCGCGCTGAGGGACACGATCCACAATAAAACGGCACAAATGAGAATCCATTGACGCATAACACATTCCTCCTTCTTCCAAATAAATATGGATGAAATAAACACTGTGAACACAGGGCGTTCTAAAAAAGGATTTGATTTTAAAACGGGTATAGAAGGGATACGTTATCCCGGCGCAGGAGTTTCAACGAGCGTCTGAGTCAGTTGAAAGAAGAGTCGGAAACCAAGAGCGATGCAAACCACTCCTGCCACAATCCAGACAGGCGCGATATGACCTTCCACTCTGTACCATGTCAATGATTGAGATTCGGAATTCATCAGGGCAAAGGCGATAGAGTTATTGACGACATGGACAACAATTCCCGGCGCAATGCTTTGGCTGCGCCAGGCCAAAATGCCCAGGACAAATCCGAGAATCAGGATTTGGACAAACCACCAGGGATTAATATGTAAAACGGCAAAAAACAACGCCGACAACAGGACGGCCCGGGTGACATCCAATCGGCGCTCAAGAGCGCCCTGGATAAATCCACGGAAGAGCAACTCTTCAGCGATTCCGGCGACAACGACCACTGCAAGAAAGAGCAAGATGAACTCGCCAGGTGTCTCGAATTGCATCATTTCGTTCAATCCGTCCAGCAGGACATCAGGCATGGGCAGAATGATCTGAATGAGAGAATCCAGCTCGTCAACCACCACACTCAGCCCCAGACCGATCAGTCCGCTGGCCAGCAACGTGAAGCTGCCTACCCTCCGCCATCGAAAGACCTCACGGAACGCATACTTCCGACCAATCACAAACACCATCGCCGGCAACACGGTCAAACATTCGTACGCCAGCATTTTGATTTTGGACCCGGATCCAGTCCAGGCCAACTCGATGGAGAGGAGGATAAAAAAGGTCGCCGATACCACCAGTGCAACCTCGCGAAGCGTCGGAACCAAATGGGTTCGATCGTCTGTTATCACGTGATGCGCTCCGACAGATAGGATTCCAGATCAGTCCACGTAACCTGGTCCTGCCCGCCTTTCTCAAAATCCTTGACCTGGACCATCTTGCCGGACATCTCATCGCCGCCGAGAATCACGGCAAACCGAACGCCCCGTTTGTCGGCTTCACGGAACTGGGCCTTGAAGCTGCGGTCACCGAAACCCATAATGCCTGAAATCCCGGACGCGCGCAATTGGCTTAGCAGCGTCACGGCCTGCTGTTTAGCATCCATGCCCTGGGTGACAAAATAGAGGGAAGGGCGCTGTGCTTCAGGCACAATGCACTCCTGGTTCTGCAGGGTAAGGACGATCCGCTCGATACCTGTGGCAAACCCGACGCCTGGCGTGGGCGGTCCGCCGACGGCCTCGATGAGACCATCGTATCGGCCGCCGCCGCACACAGCATTCTGAGCGCCGATACCCTTGGCCCAAACTTCAAACACCGTCTTGGTATAGTAGTCAAGGCCGCGCACAAGACGGTGGTTCAGTTTGTAGGGTCGTCCCAGACCGTCGAGGTAGACTCTGAGAACTTGGAAATGCTCGGCGCATTCACTGCAGAGGGATTCGGAGATCGGCGGAGCCGCCTCGATATGGGGCTGACAATTGGGATTTTTGCAATCCAGCAACCGGAGAGGATTCTTGCGCAGCCTTTTACGACAGTCGTCGCAGAGATGATCTGATTTCGATGTATAGTAGGATGTGAGCTTGTCCAGATAATTTGGACGGCATGCCGGGCAGCCAATGCTGTTGATCTGAAATCCCAGATTGGAAAACCCCAATGTATCGTACAAATTCCAGGCTACGGACATGATCTCAAAATCGAGAGCAGGATCTTGCTCGCCGATGGCCTCCACGTCGAACTGGGTATGCTGCCGGAACCGGCCTGCTTGGGGTTTCTCATACCTGAACACCGGACCCCAGGTCCAAACCTTCACCGGTGTAGGCATGCTTGCCATGCCATGCTGCAAAAAAGACCGGACAATGCCCGCTGTCAGCTCTGGCCGCAGAGTTAGTGAGGCGCCGCCCTTATCGCGGAAAGTGTACATTTCCTTCTCGACAATATCCGTGCCCTCGCCCACACCACGTTGGAACAGAGCCGTTTCCTCAAAAACAGGCAGATTGATCCGCTTATATCCATTGAGATCCGCGATGCGGCGCACGGTCCGCTCAATGTGATGCCAGAAAGGCTGTTCGTCGGGAAGCACATCCTTCACGCCTTTGGGTGTCTGGAA
>CAZDVF010000006.1:0-20878 GCA_964508725.1 uncultured bacterium
CACAGCTTTCAGCTCCCTTTTCAGGGATTTATTCGGAGTTGCGACGTTCGTCTTCCTGTTCCGGATCATCATTTACATTTGATACGGAATGCATGTTCATCCCGATTGATTCAGAATCACACATCAATCAACATGAAGGGATCGGGCATGCTGCCGTTGAGCTTGGCGTCGATGACGTCGGGCGGATAACTCAACAATTCCATAAAACGCCGGGAAATGGCCCGCCGGTTTTTATCCGTGTAGATCCCGCTTTGCTCCATCTCTGACGCCGAGGTTTTCAGTTCCTCGTACGCCCGGAGCACATCCTCTGTTTTAAAATAGAGGATGGACCATTTGCCTTTTGTGAAATCGGCGGATTGCAGATCCGTGACCAGAAGAGATGTCTCCAGACGGGATCGGATACCAAAGCCCTGGACAATCTGGTCTGAAAGCGGCCCCACAATGGCATAATCGTCAGGTGTCAGGGGTGGACTCAGAGCCAGTCGCTTGACGCCCACAGCCACCATCTCGGCGAAACAGTTGATCATTCCCAGCTCGAAGGAATATCGGTCGATTTGCACAGCGCCTCCTGATATCTCAGCGCACGAGAAAGGACGAGCGGATGGCCTGATTCTCTTCCCGGTCGAGAAAATCGTCAAACTCAAGGAAGTACCCTTCCGGATCGTGGGCGATAAACACGCGTACTGCGTCGCTCTCCAGAAGGATTTCGGGCGTGCGCAGCGGGACATCTTTCTGTCGCATCTGCTGGAACCAGCCATCCAGATCGCGTGTGAAGAACGATACATTGACGGCTTTCGTCTCGGAAGCGTGGTGCAGTCCCTGCGATTCGTCCACAAGGCCGATAAAACCGGTAGGCGAAGACTGGTACACTTTGGCGAATCCCTGGTCCACGACCATGTGGAGACCCATGACCTCTTCGTAGAATGTTTGGGCTGCCGGGATGTCCCGGTAGTAGAGCCAGAGGATGGTCGCCTGAAAGCCCAGGTCAGCTGGCCGGCCGGATGTCTCAGTCTTTTTAGGATAGAGCGATTGTGTAGATTTGAGTCCCGCGTGCAGTTTCACGTTTTGCGGATGGTCGAGAAACGTCTCGAATTCTAAAAAGTAACCTTCAGGATCAAGGGCCACGAATCCGCGTGTGGGATGCCGTGTGGCGTCTCCCAGCGGATTGCGAATGGGCACATTCTGTTTCGTCAGATAGTCGTGCCAGGCGTCGATCTCTTGCGTCACAAAGGAGAGCGTCACGGTCTTGGGTTCGTCCGTTTTGTGCATGCCGCCCTTGACCAGGCCGATGTACGACGTTTGGGAAATCTGAAAAATCTTGGCAAAGCCGTAATCCAGCACTTTCTCAAGTCCGAGCACATCGCTGTAGAACGCGACAGCCTTGTCCAGATCCTCGTAGTAGAAAAAGGCGTGGTTGGCAAGGATGTCATGACTGGCGAGTGATATCATGGAAGCGTTGTTCTCCTTTTCATCATTTTTGGGGAGAAAAATGGTGACATACAGAGCGATTGCAATGGCGATAATTAGGCCGATGGATACAAAACGTGAGCGTTTATCCATTATTTCATCTCCTCAATTTGCGCGATGTTTCACATACCTGTCAAACCATTCAAACGATTCGGCCAACACGTGCAGAATCGATTCGCGGGCGCGGTATCCGTGACTCTCGTTCGGCAAAAAAACCAGCCGCGCTGTTGCGCCGTGCCCCTTGAGTGCATGGTACAGTCGCCGTGACTGGATGGGAAATGTGCCCGAGTTGTTGTCCGCCTCGCCGTGAATGAGCAGGATGGGTTCGTTGATCTTGTCAGCGTGCATGAAAGGGGATAATTTGAAATAGATCTCGGGAGCCTCCCACAGAGTACGCCGCTCATTCTGAAATCCGAAGGGCGTGAGGGTCCGGTTGTAGGCGCCGCTTCGGGCGATACCCGCGGCAAACAGGTCGCACCGCGCCAGCAGATTGGCCGTCATGAACGCGCCGTAGCTGTGTCCGCCCACGCCCACGCGGGTTGGATCAATCACGCCCATGGCGTCCAGCTTGGCGATGGCAGCCCGGGCGTTCGACACGATCTGATCGACAAACGTATCGTTCATGGTTTTGGGATCGCCCACCACCGGCATCTCGGCGCCGTCGAGCACAGCATAGCCCTGGGTGACGAAAAAGAGCTGCGACGTGCCGCGGAAGAACGTAAACCGGTAGGGTGATCCACGGACTTGTCCCGCCATCTTGGGATCACTGTATTCCCTCGGATAGGCCCAGATGACGCAGGGCAGGCGCTGTCCTTCCCGGTAGTCCGGCGGCAGATAGAGTGTGCCTGACAGCTCTACGCCGTCATCCCGCGTGTAACGGATCATCTCTTTGCGCATACCAGTGAGCTGCGGCGCCGGATCAGTGAAATCGGTCAGTTGCTGACGCGCATCCTTTTTCAGATCGCGGAGGACGTAATTGGGCGGCTTGGTTTTGGATTCGTAGCGGGTAACGATCTTGTGTCGCGCATTTTGGACGAATCCGGTAAAAACCTCATAACTGGATGGCCCGCAGTGGAACAGCCTTTCGGATTTCTTGGACTTCAGATTGAACTTGTCAAGGAATGGCCGATCACCCTCGGACGACGCGCCGGCTCCTGACATGTAAATCCAGTCGCCGTCTTGAAGGACAATATCCTTTCCTTTATATGTCACGTGCTCCACCGGCCGGCCGGGATCGCCGTACCGGTCCTGACTGGAGAGGTCGAAGAGCACTTTAGGCGGACGTTTTGCGTTGTCGAACCAGACCAGGTGCGTGGTGCGCCATCGCCGTTTCCAGTCGTATTCCGTGACCAGGGCCTGTCCGTTTCGTTCGAGCCAGTCGATGCCCGCATACCTGTGCGTGAGCCGCAGGACTTCTGACGGCTCACCTGTGAACGGCGCGGACAGGGTCACGATCTTGTCCCGGTGCGGCACGTCGATGTCGGGATTGCCCTGGTCAAGAGCCTCGGCCCAGACCAGCGTGGCCGGTTTGAGCGGACGCCACGCCACAGACCGATGCCCTGTGGGCACGCCGCGCATGGGCACTTCATCCGCCAGAGGCATGTCAGCCAGTGTGTGGACAAGGAGACCCGTTCTGTCCCAGATCTCCAGCGTATGGGTGAACCGAAAATAGGGCACCATGTACGAATAGGGCCGCCGGATCTTGTGAACGAGGAGACATTGGCCGTCTGGCGAAGGATCAATGGACGGGTAGATTCCGGGCGATCCGATGGAACGCATCTCGCCGTTTGTAGCGTCAATCTCCACCAGCTGGGAAGTGGCATAATAGTCGAAAAGATCTTCATCATGCGGATTCTGGAGGAGGTCCTGATAGGTCCACACCTTGGCGATTTTACCAGCTGTTTCCTGGATCGTCGGCCCTGCGGGTATCAGCGGAGGTGGTGGTGGATCTCCCCTGTCTTCGGGAATCATGTTCGCCACAATATGACGGTTGTCCGGAAACCAGTGAAAGCCCAGGCCAAACACAGCATTGATCCGGGACGGCGTGAGCTGTTTGACTTCGCCCGACTTAACGCGGACAATCCAGAGTGAGACGCCGTCATCCTGGTAGCGACCAAAAGCGATAAACGCCCCGTCGGACGACCACTGCGGAAATCCCATTTGTACACCGTCAGGCAGATTGATGCGTCGCTTCGCGCCGCCGTCGAGGTCGACAAGAACCAGCCCGGTGTAAAAAGTGGTTCGCTGACGGCTGTTGTAAGCCGGCGTGATCCGCATGCCTGCAATGCGCAGAAGCGGCTGGGCCATGACCGCAATGGAAGGCATGGACTCGTATTCAATCAGAAGGAGATACCGCCCATCGGGACTCATAACGCCGCGAGGTGTGGGTGGGGCATCCACAATGTCGATCACGTCCTGGGGCGGTAACTTGTACGGCTCCTGGGCAACAAGGATTGTACATCCCACCAGAAGGATGAGCAAAACAATGTATCCCTTTCTCATAGCGAAGCCTCCTTTTATAGATTTGACATCGTTTCGACGGTGTTCCACGGATTGTTAAACTGAAGGAGCGCAGAGAAAAATGCCAAATCGATCCATCTGTCGTTCGAGCGGTGACGGACAATTCAGCGGATTCACTCGATTCCCACCAGAGCCTTGATGTACTGAAGCCGCTCCCATAACTCCGGCTTGTCAAGATGTTCGGCATTCAGCTTGCCCCGAAACGCTTCAACCGAATCGAAGCCGTGCTGGTCCATCCACACGTCAATGTCATGGAGAATCTGACCGATTTTCCCCAGGTCATTCTGGTAGAGGACGGAACAAAGCTGGACGGTTTGCGCTCCGGCCAGAAGCAGCTTAACCGCTCCAGCGCCATCGTGCACGCCGGTGGTTGCGGAAAAATCACAATCGAGTTGGCCTGAGAGCAAGGCGATCCAGCGGAGGGGCAAAGACATCTCTTCGGGCGCGCTGAATGTGTATCCCGGTTTCAGCTCTATCTTGTCGATATCGATATCCACCTGATAGAACCGGTTAAACAGAGTCAGTCCCCTGACGCCAGTACGGACCAGGTCCTGTGCAAACGCGGCCAGTGATGAAAAAGAGGATCCGATCTTGACAGCGACCGGGATCTTTACCTGATCGATCACTTTCCTGACAATCTCACCATACACTGTTTCAACCTGTCGGCCGTTCACAGAAGTCTGGCTGGGCAGATAGGCAATGTTCAGTTCAATGGCGTCGGCTCCGGCCACTTCCAGCTTTCTGGCGTAGTCGGTCCACCAGCTGACAGAGACGCAATTCAGACTGGCGATCACCGGGATCGTTATCGCGTTTTTCGCGTCTGCGATCAGCTTGAGGTACTCCTGGGGACCGAGATGCATGCCCATGTTGCGAACGTAATCTGCGGCCTCGGTATGCCAGGACGGTCCGATGTGCTGCTCGATCTCGCGTGTTTCCAAATCCATCTGCTCTTCGAAGAGGGATTTCAAAACCAGACCTCCCGCCCCGGCGTCAGCGATCTTTCCGACTCCGTCGATGTCCCTGGACAGACTGCAGCTCGACACCATGATGGGATTGGGCAGATCCAGACCCATGTAAGTTGTTGAGAGATTGCGCATACAAGATCTCCTTCTCATACTCGTACTGTTTGGTGATGCTCTTCAAGTATAAATTAAAAAAATGATTAAATCAAGTCTTTGCGTGGTTCGGGTGATTGATTCCTTCTTGTGAATCGATCAAACTTTTACTATATTCCGAAACATGGACGCATCCCATCTGGGAGAGTGGGCGGCCCTCTTCACTGCGGTTTGTTGGACTATCGCTGCCATAGCCTTCGAAGTGGCGTGCAAACGGGCCGGCGCTTTGGTCGTCAACTGGGTTCGCCTGTTTCTCGGCCTCCTTCTCCTGAGCATCTTCTGCTGGATTATCAGGGGGCAGCTTCTTCCTCTGGATGCTCCGCCTCTCGCCTGGCGCTGGCTGATCATCTCCGGCGTTGCAGGATTCGCTATCGGCGACCTCCTCCTCTTCCGCGCTTTCATGATGATCGGCTCGCGCATGGCCATGCTCGTCATGGCCTTTGTTCCACTGCTCACAGCCATTATGGGCTGGGCGCTCATGGGTGAAACGCTGGGATGGAACGGCCTGGCTGGCATGACGTTGACTGTGTGCGGAATCACACTGGTTGTACTTCAGCGCGGAGACGGAAACGATCGTGTCAAACTCTCTCATCCTGTCAAAGGCATTCTTCTGGCCCTGGGCGGCGCTCTGGGTCAGTCCTCCCAGCTGGTCCTGAGCAAATACGGCATGGGAAACTACGATCCTTTCGCCGCCACACAAATTCGCATCATTGCCGGCGTGATGGCCACTCTGCCTGTCGTCCTTCTGACAGGTAGACTCACCAGGGTCGCCACGCTCTTCACAAGCAAGCGGACCCTCGGCGCCGCAAGCCTGGGAGCCCTGTTCGGACCCTTCCTGGGAGTGGCTCTATCGCTGTACGCTGTTCAGCACACCAGCACCGGAGCAGCCTCTACCATCATGGCTATCGTACCTGTGCTCATCATCCCTCCGGCGTTGATTCTGTTCAGGGAAAAAATCACCACGCGCGAATTGGCAGGTGCTGTCATCGCTGTGGCGGGCGTAGCCGTCATCTTTCTAAAGTAAGGGCAGGACACAACACAGATTTGATTCACGCAATTTGGGCAAGTGCAATTGGCAGGGGCGAGGCATGTCTCGCCCCTGCATCTCGAAGAAGGCGGAATCGCGAAGAAAAAATGAGTGTCATTTTTCAATTTCTCCAAATGTGCCAAAGTTCAGTCATAAACCAAGGAGGAATCTCACCATGATGCAGCTCATGTGGATTGTCGGACTCTGTGTCCTCGTCGTCTCCATGCCCCTGGCTGGACAGGAGGACTTCAAACAGGACGTCATCGCAACAAACCAGGGCGACCTCGTCATCACATTCATCGGCCACGCCACCCTCATGTTTCAGTGGAACGGCAAGACCGTGCACGTGGATCCCTGGACCCGGCTGGCCGATTACGCCAAACTGCCGAAAGCGGATCTGGTGCTCATCACCCACGAGCACGGGGATCACCTGGACGTCGGCGCCTTGAAAATCATTCGGACGGACGACACTGAAATCGTCTGCACAGAACTGTGCGCCAAACAGGTGGACAGCGCAACTGTCATGAAAAACGGGGACGTGCAAACAATAGGCGGATTCAAAGTTGAGGCCGTGCCCGCCTACAACATCATCCACAAACGGGGGAACGGACAGCCTTATCACCCGAAAGGAGACGGCAACGGCTATGTCATCACCTTTGGGGACAAGCGGATTTACGTGGCCGGTGACACCGAATGGACGGCGGAAATGAAGACCCTCAAAGACATCGATATCGCCTTTCTGCCCATGAATCTGCCCTACACCATGACGCCGGAAATGGTGGCGGATGCAGCCAGATCCATCAAGCCCGACATCCTCTACCCCTATCATTTCGGGGAGACAGACACGCAAAAATTGGTGGATCTGCTGAAAGCGGAGAAGGGAATCGAGGTGCGCATCCGTTCGCTGGAGTAATCGGTGTCGGGAAAGGATTGCAACTTCCGGCGGGATGTGTTACATTCCGATGCTGACATCATAATGAAAAGGAGAAAAGGATGCACTATATTAAATTGATCGGACTCGTTTGTTTCACCATCGGTCTGCTGAGCGGATGCACCCGCCAGTCAGCAGATCTGATTCTGGTGAACGGAAAGATTGTCACAGTGGACGACGCCCGTCCCGAAGTCCAGGCCGTGGCTGTTTCGAACGGACGCATCCTGGCAGTCGGTTCGGACGAAGCAATCCGTAACTACGCAACCGAATCCACCCAGGTCATCGATCTGGACGGCGCGCTTGCCATCCCCGGCCTCATCGAATCGCACGGCCATTTCACCAGCCTGGGCCGGTCGAAACTGGGTCTGGATCTGGTCAACGTGAAAAATTGGGATGAAATCGTGGATATGGTCGGCAAGGCGGCGCAACAAGCCGAACCCGGCGTGTGGATAATCGGGCGGGGCTGGCACCAGGAAAAATGGAACAAGGCGCCCAGACCGAACGTGGACGGCCTGCCCGTTCACAACGCGCTGAGCCGTGTCTCACCCGACAATCCGGTGCTCTTGGTCCACGCCAGCGGACATGCATGCATCGCGAACGCCAAAGCCATGACTCTGGCCGGTGTGACCGGCGACATACCGAATCCTCCAGGCGGAGAAATCGTGAAAGACCGGCAGGGACATCCCATCGGCGTATTTCGGGAAACAGCCCAGGAGCTCATCGAAAGGATTCAGGCGCATGATTTTCAAAACCGGTCGGCTGAACAGATTAACAACGAAAATCGGCGGATTGTCGAGCTGGCCACCGAAGAATGCCTGCGCCACGGCATCACCAGTTTTCACGACATGGGCTCCTCGTTCGAAACCATTGATTTCTTCCGGCAACTGGCTGACGAAGGCAAGCTCGGCATCCGGCTGAACGTGATGATCATGGAGGACAATGAGGCCCTCACCGAACGAATCACAGACTACAAGTGGATCGGCTACGGAGACAACCACCTGACCGTGCGCGGCATCAAGCGGCTCATCGACGGCGCCCTGGGCTCCCACGGCGCCTGGCTGCTCGAGCCGTACGATAGCATGCCCTCGAGTGTGGGACTCAACACCGAACCGGTGGACGCCATGAAAGAGGCGGCCCGCATCGCCATCGAGAACGGTTTTCAGTTGTCAACCCACGCCATCGGCGACCGTGCCAACCGCGAGACTCTCAATATTTATGAGGAAGCTTTTCGGGATCATCCCGCGAAGCGGGACCTCCGCTGGCGCATCGAGCATGCCCAGCACCTGCATCCCGATGACATCCCCCGATTCGGCAAGTTGGGCGTCATCGCGTCCATGCAGGCCATTCACTGCACATCGGACGGACCGTGGGTCTATAAGCGGCTGGGCAAAAAACGGGCTGAAGAGGGCGCATACGTGTGGCGCAAACTCATGGAAACCGGAGCCGTCATTTCGAATGGAACCGACGTTCCGGTTGAAGCCGTCGACCCCATCGCCTGCTATCACGCAGCAGTCACACGCCGGCTCAAGGACGGCACGCTGTTCTTCCCAGACCAGTGCATGACACGGGAGGAAGCGCTGCGAACTTATACCATGAATGGCGCCTACGCAGCCTTTGAGGAAGAGTTGAAGGGATCGCTCTCACCCGGCAAGCTGGCCGACATCACGGTGCTGTCGAAGGATATTCTGACTGTTCCGGAGGAGGAGATTCTGGACACGGACGTCCTCTACACCATCGTCGGGGGGCGTGTCCTGTACCAAAAAGCGGACAAGTAAATTGAAAATAATTGAAGGAGGATTCTCATGCGTCAGATGATCGGACTTCTCACACTGCTGCTTTGCGCCGCCATGCTGACATCGTGCGGCACCAAGCAAGCGGACATCATCCTCGCCAACGGTGAAGTCTATACGATGGAGGATGCTCATCCCTGGGCCTCGACCGTGGTGATCACGGGCAACAAAATTACAGCTGTGTTGGACAAGGAAGAAAACTACGAGAATTACGTCGGCCCCGAAACCCGCGTCATCGACATGGCAGGCAAGTTCATCGTGCCCGGATTCATCGACGGCCACGTCCATTTCAACAACGCCGGCGCGCTCATCAATGACGTCAACCTGTTGACCGTGTCCGACGATGAAGGACTCAGGGAAGAACTCAGGAGCGTGGTCAGCAACCTGGAAGACGGCGAGTGGATCACCGGCGGCCTCTGGGGCGCGTACGAAGAGTGGGCCCTCGGCGCAGAAAAGGCGGACGCCAAACGCCGCGGCCGGTGGCAGCCCAGCCGCTGGGACATCGACGAGATCACGCCCGACAATCCCTGCCTGCTGAACAGCTACGATTACGAACTCTTTCTGGCCAACACGGCGGCCCTGAAAGCGGCCGGAATCGAGGATAAACACTTCGACGGCATGAAGCGCGACTGGCGCCGGCGGATCACAGGCCTGATCCAAAAGGGATCTCCGGCCCTCGAAAAAATCCGCGCCGTGGTCAAGGAAAAATCGCACGACAGGCTGTTAAGTGAAAACCGGGCGGCCCTCAAGGCGTTGCGCGAGGCCGGCATCGTCGAAGTGCACGACATCGCCAAACCCGATCAGACCCAACGATTCATCGAGCTGCAGGAAAATGGCGAACTGACCTGCCGCGTGTGGCTGCGTCCCGATCTGTCGCGCGGCGCTGAGTTGAAGGAAAAGGGCCTGGCCATGGGGCTCCATCCCAAATCCAGGAAAAAGAATTCCTTTCTCCGCTACGGCGCGCTCAAGGGTTACATCGACGGCATCATGGGCACGCACGGCGCACTCTTCTTCGAGCCGTACAATGACCAGCCGAACAACTACGGCCACTACCGCCGCCACACCAGCGACGACCCCGATTACGCCACAGGGAACATGGACAAAATGTACGACCTGATCAAGGTCGGGTACGACGCAGGTTTTGTGTCCAATGTCCACGCCATCGGCACCAAGGGCGTCGCCCTGATGCTCGACACTTACGAGCGGCTGATGAAAGACCTGGGCAAAGATCTGGAGGGATTCCGCGTCATCCACGCGCAGGTGATTCGTCCTGAGGATTTCCCCCGGTTCAAGCAGCTCAATGTTATCGCCGAGATCAATCCATACCATCTTTCGGACGACATGCGGTGGATGGAAGAGCGCATCGGGCACGAACGGTGCAAGGGCGCGTACGCCTTCAAGTCACTGCTGGATAACGGGGCAATCCTGTCGTTCGGTTCGGACTGGCCCGGCACGTCGGCGGCCGAATACCACATGCACCCCAAGTATCTGATCCACGCCGCGGTCAACCGCACGACCCTCAAACAAGCACCCGAAGGCGGCTGGTTCCCCGAACAGCGCATCTCGGTGCACGAGGCGCTCAAGGCCTACACCATCAACAACGCCTACGCCGCATTTGAAGATGACATCAGAGGATCGATCAGAAAAGGGAAACTCGCGGACATCACTGTATGCGATCGGAATCTCATCAAAATCGATCCAAAAGACATCCTCAATATGGAAGTGGACATGACCATCGTGGACGGACAGATCGTATTCGAGAGAGGGAAATAAGACCGTGTATCTATCCAACACATATGGAGGACAGCTCATGCGCTGGATCACAACGTTCGTCCTGATTGCTCTCTGCGCCTTGATCGTATCCGGCTGTAGCGTAAAAAAAGCGGACATCATTCTGGCCAATGGCGCAGTCATCACAGTGGATGACGCCCATCCTTCGGCTTCCACTGTGGTGATCACCGGAAACAGGATCACCGCGGTTCAGAATCAGGGAGAAGGCTACGAAAAATACATCGGTCCGGATACCCGCGTCGTTGATCTGACGGGCAGGTGCGCTGTTCCCGGCTTCATCGATGCGCACGTCCATTTCGCCGGATTCGCGGCCCAGCAGCATGACATCCTGCTCATGAATGTGGATGACGATACAGGCTTGATTCGCGAGCTGAAAAAAGCAGTCGCAAATGTCGGCCCCAACGAATGGATTACCGGGGGCGACTGGAGCGGCTCCATTCAGTGGGCAAACAGCCTGGGCGAAATTCGTGTCAGGAGAAACACCAGGCGATGGGAGCCGCACCGGCAAACCATTGATGAGTTCACAAAAGACAATCCCTGCCTTCTGAACAGTTATGACGGTGAACTCTACCTGGCGAACACGGCTGCTCTGAAAGCCGCAGGCTTGGAAAATGCCCGTTTGAAGGGAATGAAACTGAGCCGGTCCGGCAAGCCCACCGGACTTCTCTACAAAGGATCGCCAGCCATAGAAAAGATCCGAAGCGCGGTCAAACCGAAATCCGAAGCGCGAATATTGAATGAGTACAGAACCGGTCTCAAACGCATGGCAGAAATGGGAATTGTTGAGATTCACGACATGTTCCGCAGTTTTAAAGAAGTGGAACGCTATCTTAAACTCCAGGAGAACGGAGAATTGACCTGTCGTGTCTGGCTTCGTCCCTGGCTGGATTTGAAAAAAGAGATATTTGAAAACGGATACAAAATGGGCACGCATCCCAGGACGCGCAAGCGGGATTATTTCTTGCGGTTTGGTGGATTCAAAAGCGCCAACGATGGGTATTTGGGAGACCGCGGCGCCATGCTCTTCGAACCGTACACGGATCGTCCCGATTACAAAGGTCACTATCAGGAATACAACAGCGATTCGCCCACCTTCGGCAGTCTGGTGGGGAATCCGGAGGTGTACTACAACCATTGCAAGGATGCCGTCGAACATGGCTATTCTGTTGATTCTCACGCCATCGGCGACCGCGGCGTCTCTGAAGTGATCGATGTGCTGGAGCGCATTCAAAAAGATTTCAATGCGGACATGAGCATGTTCCGTGTCATTCATGCCGAAATTGTGCAGCCCAGGGAATTTGAGCGCATGAAGGCCCTGAATCTCATTGCAGAAACCAATCCCAGTCAAATCGCCGATGACATGCGATGGGTCATTGACCGGGTGGGGCCTGAACGTGAAAAACTGGCGTTCCCCTTCAGAACCTTCATCGACAAGGGCATTGTGATGTGTTTTGGCTCGGATGTGCCGGGAAATGCCGGCGCTATCTTTTCTAATCATCCCAAAAATGTGCTCAATGCAGCCGTGAACCGGACGAACGATGAGGGCAAGCCCAAGGGTGGGTGGAATCCCCAACATAAAATCACCATGGAAGAAGCCATCAAGTGCTTCACATTGAACAGCGCCTACGCGTGCATGCGCGAAGACAGAGTCCGGGGATCCATCACGAAAGGGAAACTGGCCGACATCACTGTGTGCGACCGCGACCTCATCAAGATCGATCCGAATGACCTTCTCAACATGGAAGTGGATATGACGATCGTGGATGGACGGATCGTGTTCGAGCGGTAGGTTTAATTGCTTGACGGATAACCAGAAGGCGCGCCTTCACATCCACAGTTTATGGCCGGGGTGCGCCGTTCTCATTTGTTTTGGAGCGGGATAACAAACGGAGAAAAAGAATGGCAGGCATTGAAGACTTGTCACAGGATAAACTGTTAGAGCTGACAAAAAATTTCGCAAAAAACTGGCTGGCCCACGACGGACTCTGGTTTCAGGCGGTTGAAAAGGCCCACTGCCTGGATCACGCCATCGAATTGGACATTGAGGCCTGGCGCCGGTTCTCACCCATCGAGGCCAAACGAATCAAGGCGTTTCTCGACTTGCCTGACCACGGCGGACTGGAGGCCCTGCAAACCGCGCTGGAATACCGCCTTTACGCCGCGCTCAACAAGCAGTTCAGTGCCATGGAAGATGGCCGGCTCCGATTCTACATGAACGATTGTCGCGTCCAGACCGCTCGCAGACGAAAAGGTTTGCCCGACTTTCCGTGCAAACCTGTGGGTGTGGTTGAGTACAGCACCTTCGCATCCGAAATCGATCCACGCATCAAGACACGCTGCATCACGTGCCCGCCAGACGATCATCCTGCCGCGTATGTTTGTGGTTGGGAATTCTGGATCGAATAGCGCAGCTGAAAAAATGATCGAAGCAGAGCTATCTGGTCTTGATCAGAAACGCACCCAGTGAATGATCAGAACCATAGCGGATTGTCGCCTCAGATGATCGTAAAAACTCAATCTGTAAAATGTTCGAAGCAGGGATACTTTTAAGACTCTCTTTCCCTCCGATCCGGACATTGTCCACATAAACCTGGACTTCTGCAATCCCTAAGCTGACATCCCGTCTCTGGCCCTGATCCAAAAGCCCGGGTCTGAGGTACTGAATGGCTTGAAATGCATCTGAAAATGATGATTCAGCAATCTCTTCGGCCGTAATCACATACCGGGATCCCCTGCTTGATTTCGTTCCCGTTGTCGAAGCGCACCCGGCCAACAGGACGGCCAAAACGAGCAACACCGCACCCTGTTTCAACATCTCACGATCTCCTTCCTGTCTATCAATGTCTGCACAAATATACGGAAACCGACTGAGAATTGCATGCCCTTTCTTGTCCCTGTGGATGGATTATTCCAAACTTTCAGCGATCTTCTGTGACAACGAACGTCCGTTTGGATGACGCACGAATCAACGGACGCCCCGGGTCCGTGACTGAAATCCCAAGTATATATCGACCGGGTTGAAGGCTTGTGAAATCGAGAGTCATGGATTCTTTGAGCACGTTGCCGGAAAACGGCCTCCGGTGTGTCAGGCTGACCGCCGCATCAGATCCCGCGCTGAAAAGGCTGAAAAACCGCTTGAGAATCCCCCTGCGCCGTCGATCTGTTGTCACTTTCAATGTGATATCACACACTGTGCTCGACATGGCGGCCGCCAGGTTGTAGACTTCAAAGTAACAGACAAGTGGGACGGAGTGTCGAAGATCCGGGAAGGGATACGCCGCAAGAGCGTCATCGCCTGGTGTGGACAATCCTGAATCCACCGGTTCAGTCAAAAACTGGATGTCGCTCATCATGAGCGCGTCGCCGGAAAAATCACGAATCCGAAGCGTATCCTTGCTAAAACCGATCTGACCGGACGTTCGCTCCTGAATCTGAACCGTGAGATCGCCAAACTGCGGTTGAGCCTGAAATGCGAGCTGGCATACCGCGTATTTCGTCAGGACAGCATCAGCCTGGATCCTTTGCGCCTGCCCATTCCGCGCCACCGGTTCAAACGCGTCATCGCGGAACAATCCTTGCCAGACCAGGCCGATGCTGTCAGGAGATACGGGCAATGTTGATGCGGACAGGATCTCCTCGAGCGGAAGATATCCTGTGACGCTGATCCGCGTGGAATCGCCGCTTCCGCGAAATTGGGCAACATGCTGCGTGAACCGAAGCCGATTGACCGCGCGCTCGGGATAAGCCACAAAAGCAGGCGGATCGTACCGGCCTTCTTCCTCGTCCCGCTCGTAGCTCTGCATGGTTTGCCGGATGATCTGGTGCGGCAAGCGCCGGCCGCTCTCTCCGCTGCTGAACTGTCTGCCCGAGTATGCCGCGCCCAGAATGTCGTTTTCAAGATTCAAAAGACTATTGGCCGCCCTGGACAGAGATGGAGACAAGTGCGCCCGGCTCTTGATCATCTCGCCCCAGTACCAGGCCACGTTCTTCGACATGCTTGTCACAAACGCGCTGGATAGGCTCTTGACTTCCCGAAACATCTCGCCGACACGGACAAAATGCACAACAAAGTCGCGGTTGATGTCCCTGTATGCCCAGCTTTCATTGGGATAACTGTTGTAGTACACAAGCGGCGCTGTCCCCTGAGCCAGACTGCTGACATAACGCAACACATCGGAATTTTTAAAAAAAGTGAGCGTTTTCTGGCCGCCAATGTCGCGGTAAAAATTTGTCGGCTGGCCGTATCGGATCCAGTACGCGCCGCGGTCGTCAAAATAGGGTGGCTTTGAAATCGAAAATCGGCGGTTCACCGTTTGAAGGCGGCCGAGGAAGATTTCGATCCAATCATTGCTCGAGAGAATCGGATTGGGATTGGTCTCTCTCCAGAACCGGCGGATGGTGGCTTTTCGCGCGTCGATGGACGGAAGGTCCTTGAACGAATCGCTCTCCGCGTCACTGAGCAGGAGCGCGAAGGGATGTGAAAACGCCCAAAGAAAGGTTGTCGAGTCAGCCGCATCCAAAGCTCTGAAATAGTCGGTTTCGGTGCGCAGGGAATCCCACAGCCCGATCTGCCCTTGCGCGGTGATCGCCAGAACGAACACGCCGAACAGGATGAATGGACAGTATGGGCGATGCAGCTTCACGATCCTCCCTGTTAAGACTGTTGGAAAAGCTGATTATAATCTGTTATGCAAAACATGGAAATTTGATTATTTCTTTCCTGTTCTTCTTGGTCATCCTGGATTTCCGATACAAAATCTCGGGAAGGACAACCCTGTTCTCCTGTCATTCCCGCATTGTTTTAAGCGGGAATCCAATTAAAAAAAGATGGATAAAAGCAAGTACCATTCAATCTTTTAAGTTTTGCGCAACAATTGGTTATTGTCTTTGCGAGCCCGCCTGCCGCAGGCAGGGCGTCCCGACACTTCGGAATCGTAACGATACTTTTTAGGACTTTTTCAACAGTGACATTTGACTCATACGCGTCCGGCTCATCAGTCAACAATCACGATGTCACGCGAAATGCGCGTCGCAACAGTCGGGTGCAGCGCGTCCTGAACCGTGATTTCAAGCTGGTAGCTCCCCTCTGCCAGATTGCTGAAATCGACGCCCAGAAGTTCTCGCGACATCGCATCAGTCACCATGCGCGTGTGCGACAGGCTCACCGACTGCTTGTCCCGGCTCGTGATCCAGCTGGTCAGGCGCTGCAACAGGGCTTGCTCCTGCTGCCGCGTCACCGCGAGTGTCACGTCGTACGCCTCGCTCTCCAGGCCTGTGTCCAGATTGTACACCTCAAAGTAGCAGAACACCGGCGTTGTTTTACGGATTTCCGGATACGGATACGGCGTCATGGCCATCTCTTCGCGGATCAACACCGGCGTATACTTCTGTGTTTCGGGATGTTCCAGCTCGGCCAGGAGCTGGATGTCACTGAGCTGAAGCGCCTCGCCCCTGAAATCACGAATGTCCACGCTCTGCCGCAGGTAGCCCACCCGGCCGGTGGATGTGTCCGCGACCTGCACGGTCAGCATGCCGGTCTGGGGCAGCGCGTACACGCCAACGCATCCCGATGCGTTCGCCACGCCTGACTTGAGCGCTTGTTGGACAGGAAAGGCGCACAACGTCCGGTCGCGCTGCACAGGATTGAACAGCGAATCCTCCAGAAGACAGCTGAAGGACAACGGCATGACATCCGGGAAAGCGGCTCCTTCAGTCTCGACCAGGTTGTCGCGGAGCGGCGCGAGAAGCGAAAACTCCACACGCGTCTTGCCGTTCGCGCCGCGGAACTGGCTCATGGCATAGTCCATCTGGATGACGTTGGCCGCCTTCTCCGGCGTGTAGCTCGACACCGGCATGTCTGTCAGGGCCGAATGGACCAGGCTCTCGTGATGGATCTCCTTCTGCGACAACTTCTGAACCGGATTCGCAACCTGGGCGATAATGTTTCCCGGCAAATTGATCGTCCCAGTTCCTAAACCGCCATTGGGAGTACCTTCCATACTTTTCACCATCTCGAAGGCCGCCCAGAGATCCTCTTCAAAATTGATGATGTCTTCCGAAGCATGCACAAGTTGCGGCGTCATCACCTGCATCGCCCGCTTCTTGACCATATCCGACCAGTACCAGACCCGGTTTTTCGAATTCCTGAGCCCGGCAAGGGCGTCAGACAAATCCAGCGAGGCGCGATACCCCTCCCCTTCCTGAATAAAATGGATCACCGCCTCATCGCCAGGCCGATTTCCCGGCGCAGGATACACCCAGGTCTCGTTCCCATACACCTGATAGTAACGGGATGTATGCCCGAGAACGTCATCACCCGTCCGTGTGACCGCAGCAAGTTGCGCAATAAATGTTTGAAATTCGATATTACCTAACAGCGTCACAGTATAAGTGCCAGCCAGCTGTGTCGCACGCTCTTTCGGCTCCCCGAACTTGAGATAATATCTGCCACGGTCATCGAAGAACGGCTCCCGCGGGATGTAAAAATGCTCACGCACATACGCGCACCGGCGGACAAACTCCACCAGCCACTCATTCTGTTCGAGCAGGGGATCGGGATCGTTGACTTTCCAGTAGGTTTCGATGAATTTCTTGCGGGCGTCGAGGTCGGTCAAACCCTCGTACCGCTGACGGGCGTTTTCTTCCAGCAGAAGCAGGAACGGATACTCAAACTCCCGCTGGAAGATCCAGCCATCCACCAGGCGCAGAGCCTGGATGTATTCAGCCTCTGTGGGATGCTCGGACCAAAACTGAAAAGACTGGGAAGAAAGTGTGGAAGACATGCATATGATATACAGCAGCATGAAGAGGATGTGGATTCGGCAACACCGATTTGCAGTCAAGCGGACAGGTTTCATCATGTCTCTCCGGATTTGGATCGCTTTCCTCAGGACAAACCGAAACGGGAGAACCCTGAGTTCAATGTTCCACACGATCTTCTGCGCCAAAAACAGAACTCCGGGCCAATGCTCGAATGCGTTCTAAAAAATGCCTGGCAGGAGAGATGATGTCAAATCCAAGATGTCTTGCCCTGATCTCCCTTCAATGACCTAAAAGGCGCCCATGTCCAGCAGGCGCGAAAGCGGCGCCAGATACGACAGCGAAACCATGATGCGCCCGGCGTCAAGATTCTCGCGTGTAATCACATCACCGCCCGGCACCTGCCAGTCTGTGAAGAGGTAGGTCACATTCAGATCAAACTGCTTGTTGAACAGGTATCCGGCGCCCACAGAAAGGATGGTGCGGTCCCGATCCGAAGCGCCGTCACGAAGCGGAGACGGATCAAACCGGTACCCGCCCCGGAGACGCAGATCCGTGCCTGGAATGGTCAGCTCGCCCCCGACGCGGTACCCCGTGGTGTTCTGGTAGTCCCGGCGCAGGGCAAAATTGGCGTCTGCCATGCTCATGTCGCCTTCAGGGGGCATTGTCTTGTACTTGAGCTGGCTGTAGTCGGTCAGCACCACCTCGCCTGACAGCAGGATCGGTCCGGCGCTCACCGATCCGCCGACGCGGAACCGCCACGGCGCCTGGATCTTGTACTCGGTCTGTCCCGCCTCGCTGTATTCGATGATTTGGGAGCCGTCATCGTCGTGGGTTACGTCTTCGTCGGACCATTCTTCCTTGCCCTTGAGCGTCAGGGGCGTCTCTATCGATCCGCCGATGCGGAAAGTGTCCTTCACTTTGTACAGTCCGCCGAATGTGAAGTTGAATCCCGACAACTGGGTATTAATCTGCGTGGTCGATGTGAACGTGTCAAACATCCAGATATCGTATGGACGGTCTTCCTCGGTGAAACGCCAGATATAGTCATCGCTGCCGGAATAGATATTCAGCGACCCGCCGACATAGAGTCCGGGCGCCACTTCCATCGAAGCGCCAAAAGCAAAGAGACCCAGGCCGCCCTCATCCAGTTCATCGTAATTCCACGTCACAGAATCACCGGGCGTGGAGATGAATTCAGTCACATGCAGGGCCTTGTCGAATTGCCGGATGCGCTGATAACCCAGGCCGAGCACCAGGCTCCCTCTGTACGTCGGAATGGGAACAGCCGCTCCGAACGCATCGAGCTTGGTGTACGAAGAGGTCTCTTCTGTCTCGCGCCCCATGAACACGGCCCGGTCTGAGAGCGACAGTTGCGAAAAGCTGGCGGTGATTTCCATGGTCTCAAGCTGACCCAGTCCGGCCGGATTGTAGAAAAGCGCCGAATAGTCGTTGGCCAGGCCGGCGAACGCGCCGCCCAGTCCAGCGGCCCGCGCCCCGACGCCCCAGTGTGTCCCCCAGAGAAACGGCACGGTCTGCGCGCAGAGTCCGCCCGCTCCTGTCAGTATGAATGCGACTCCCCAGCGCAAGAATCGATGTTTCATCGATGCCTCCAGTATCTGGTCAATGTGTTGTGAACTACTTCCGCGTCCGGCTGCCGCTGCTGCCTGAGCGACCGCTTGAGCGACTTCCGCTGCCCGATCGGCTGCCGCTGCCTGAACTTCTGCCAGAAGAACCGCGGCTGGCGCCTGATGATCCGGACGAGCCCCGCGAAACACTCCGGCCTCCCGATGATCCACCGCTCGATCGCCGTACCCGCCGGGACGAAGAACTGCTTTTACTTCCTCCCGACCTTTTGGCCGCACCGGGTGAAGGCGCCGTGCGCTTCCGCACACGCACAGGCGCACTGGCTGCGGCTTTCCGGGCTGTTGCAGCGGCAGGGTCTTTTCGCACACGGCGCGCGCCTTGCGCCAATGACTCGTTCACCCGCGCCACAGCGCTCCGATTGGTCCCATCCTTCCTGACCCGTCGGCTGGCTCCCGCGACGCTTCCGGCTGAGGCTTTCGCCAGCTTCCGGCCGCTTCCGGTTGTTGCAGAAGCCACCGCGACATTGTCATCGGTCTGTTGATGCCGGGCCACCCTTCGGTCGAATGTGCGTCGGTTGGCGACGTAATAATTGTCAACGTAGGTGGAATAGGGACTATACCAGCCCCACATGGAGTAGGGATTCGACCACCATCCATACCCCCCGTACCCGTAATACCAGGGATTGTACCACCAGGAATCGTAGTATCCCCACGATGTCCAGTGCCAGGGCCGCCAGGAGGGATAATACCACCAATAGGCGCTCATCCAGTAGGGATCGTAACCCATGGTTCCCCAATCGCCGTAATAGTAATGCTCGTGGATCACGCGCGACACGGAATCACCATCAGCTACGATATCCTGGTACGGTTCCTCTTCGACCCAGACTTCATCCGTCTCCACGCGACGAACCGTCCGATCCGGGACCATGACCACTGTGTAGCATCCTGAAAAAAGAATGACCAGCAGGGTCAGTCCCAACAGCATTGCACGAAGTCCAGACTTCATGGCTTTCGCCTCCCTTCTATTGCTTGTCAGTTCGGATTCACTGTTCATCTTGCTTCTCATTCATCTCTTCTGTCACGCCGCCTTTGGTTTGAGCAGTAAAGCGTTTTCTGTAGAGCCCGAGACGGCTGGAATGCAGATCCTCAATGCGCAGTCCGATAATATAGGTACCCGGCGTCAGCTCTGTCTCAATTTGTCCGGAAATGTTTTCTTTCCTCAAATCCGTCTGCTCGGTAAAACGTATGGTCCTGACCTGATCGTCAGACAAAACCGGACGGTAGTCTTCATCATAAACAGCCCAACAGCAGCGAAAATTGAACGCGAGCTCTTGATCTCCATTCTCCTTCAGGATCCTGAGATTCATCGCCGGAAAACTGTAATCAAACTTCAGGCGGATCATCTCATCCGACCGCTCGGCCGACGAGAGCCGGAAAACCATTCTCTTGATCTTTTTCGCCCTCTCGATGAGCGGATCAAGGTAGTAGAATCCGGGCTCACGGATGATACGATCGCGTTCCGAATGGATGCGCCGCCGATTCAGGTAGCGCGTTACGGTGTTGAGCTGGATTCCCTGGCCGTCAATATTGGGAAGCTGGTCCGAAACAGTGAACATGGCCCGATATCGGTTGTAGGTCCACTCCTCTCCGGATTCGGATTGTTCCCGCTTGTCAGGCGGCCCGAATTTGATGTATACTTCTCCGCGGCTGTCCCACGGAGGATAGTAGGCGTTCTCGGTCAAGACCCAATTCTTGCCAAACTGTTCCCACGCATAGAGAACGCGCCGTTTGTACTCCTCTTCCGCCTCGTTTTCCGGCGTGGTCGGCGTGGGATCTTTGGGCGCCCACAGTTTCCGCCACCATTCCTTACGGTCCCACACGGTGTCGAGAGA